>JBCBDF010000083.1:0-8488 GCA_038529875.1 Pseudomonadota bacterium
GCCAAAGCAGAAAGGCCGTCCGGAACATTCCGGGCGGCCTTTCTGCTTTGGCTGTCAGAATGCGCCGAGCAGCAACAAGGCCTGGAGAAACAGGACCAGAATTATCAATATGCACACCATCAGGAACAGGAAGCGCCAGATCGTCGAAACACGTGATAGGCCGTAAGTGTGCTTGAGATGCTTGTAGACATGAAGCGGCGCGACAATCGAGAAGATCGTGAAGGCCCATCCCGCCCCGAGCGGACTCACCCCGACCAGCGACATCATGATGAACAGCAACGACATGAAGCTTAGCGAGTAGGTCACAAAGATCGCGTGATCGTAAGCGTGAAACTTGCGACGCCATAGGAAGGTCAGCCACACGAACGGGATGGAAAGCGGGATCAGCAGCCAGCTGAACTTGTAGCCGTTGGCCTGCAGTTTGTAGAGCATCAGGCTCGGATTGCTTTGCCACTTGTCGACAAACGCATCGATCATTCCAACCCCGGTTTGCCCGATCGAGAGAGTGCCATCGCTGTTCTCGACAATCGGTAATGCAATCTGAGCCTGATCCTCGAACTGACGCAGTTCCGCTATACTCCGCTCGGCAGAAGCGATTTCGGCGGCAAAGTCGGCTCGTTCGGCAGACCCTTCGGGCATGGTTTCGAGGCGTTCCTTCGCCTCGGCAATCCGGACCTCACCCTCCGACTCCAGATTATCGAGAAAGTCGGTTTCGCCTGATGTCAGGAAGCGGGTGAGGTTCTGCCCGCGCCCCTTGAGCAGTTCAAGATCTCTTGCAAGGGTCGTGCGCTCAGCCTCGAGCGCCACACGCCGCGCGTCATCGAGATCGGGCTGTGCGAGCTCTTCGTCGATTTCCGCAATTTTGGCAGTGACCGATTGGGTTTCGTTCTCGACCATCTCGGCCACGATTGCGCGGGTATCGCCTTCAATGTCGGTGGGCGCGGTCAGGCCGATCATTTGAAACACGGCGAACATCGCAAACACACTGAACAGGAACATCGCCATCGGGCTCACGAATTTGGCGCGCTCTCCATTGATATAACGGCGGGTTAGCTTGCCTGGTTTTGCGATGAGCATCGGCAGTGTGCGCCACAACTTGCCGTCGAGATGCAGGACGCCGTGAATGATGTCGTGTCCAATAGTGGCTATACTGCGATGGACGTCGCGCTTCTGGCCGCATTGAGGACAATGGGGGCTGGTCATGGTTGCGCCGCAATTGAGGCAGGCGACATCCGTTTTGCCCGTGTCTGGTGCCGCTCCGTCAGCTTCACCGTGGCGTGGTTCAATGGCGCGCCCAGCCAACGTGCCCTCTATTGCGCTGCCAATTCCCTCAGTCAGGTCGCTCATAGATCCCCCAAAAGCGTGCTGATCTTCTATAGACTGCAGCCGCGTATAGGCAAAACCTTGATGCCTCATCCATTGGCGAGGGTTGGTTTGATCGGGCTCAAGGTTAGCATGCTGGCGGTTTTCATGAACAAAAAAGGCCGCCCGGGGGCGACCTTCTTTCTGGCGAGACGCGGAAGTGTGCGCCCGCTAAATCAGCATGCGATTAGCTGCCTTCGTAATCCGAACCGATCGATGTCGAGCGGGTCGGAGCTGACGCAGTAATGCGAAGCGCCTCTGCCGATTGGCTCAGAGAACCGATCTCATCTGCATCGTCTTCATCGTCGGGCAGAATTTTCTGCAGGCCTGTGACTAGCGACTCTTTCAGCTCCTTGGGCTTGATCGTCTGTTCGGCAACCTCGCGCAGGGCCACAACCGGGTTCTTATCACGGTCGCGATCAACGGTCAGCTCGGCACCGCCAGAGATTTCGCGCGCGCGCTGTGCGGCGAGCAGGACGAGATCGAAACGGTTTGGAATCTTGTCGACGCAATCTTCAACGGTAACGCGTGCCATGTAGGCCTCTTAATCTTTGGATTGTAGGATTGAGCGCCGCAACTAAGGTTGAAGGGTGCGCGAGTCAAGGAATTGCAAGCTTCAAGCGCTAACGCCATAGGGCGCATCATGGTGAATTCTTCCGTCGAACAATCAGAGTCTATTAGAGTAGCGGATGCTTACCGCGATGCGCCTTGCTTCGATATCGAGGCGCAAGAGCACAAATTCTCTTTCTATCCTGCTGGCAAAGACAGGTTCGATGCTTTGTTGAAGCATATCGAAAGCGCGGAGGAAACACTCCAGGCATTCTACTACATGTTTCAAGACGACGATGCTGGGGTCACTGTGCGCGATGCTTTAATTGAGGCGGCAAAACGCGGTGTATCCGTGCATCTTGCGATTGACGATTTCGGTAGCGACGCTCCCTTGGAGTTCTTTGATCCATTGGTGGAGGCAGGAGCGCGATTTGCTACCTTCTCCTCACGATGGAACGTTCGATACCTGATCCGCAATCACCAGAAGTTCGTCATCGTCGACAACCAACGCGTCATGACCGGAGGCTTCAACGTCTCCGATCATTATTTTGCGCCCCCAGAAGAGAACGGGTGGTGCGACCTTGGGGTCACAATTGAGGGGCCATTGGCTGCGGAATTTCGATCATGGTTTGACAGGCTCGATGCCTGGATCTCGAACGATGGATCACAGTTTCGGGCTATCCGCGAAATGGTACGCGACTGGGATCCGGGGGAGGGACCGGTTCAGCTCTTGCTCGGTGGACCAACAAACATGACCAGCGCGTGGGCACGCGAGCTAAGGCGCGACCTACTACACGGCAACAAGCTCGATCTCGCGATGGCGTATTTCTCACCGCCGCGGAGCATGCGGCAATCAATCGAGAGACTGTCAAGGTCCGGCAATGCGCGGCTGATAATGGCAGGCAAGACGGACAACGGAGCCACAATCGGGGCGTCGCGATCATTATATCGCAAGCTTCTGAAGTCAGGGGCACGGATCGCCGAATTTGAACCCTGCAAGCTGCACATGAAGGTGCTGGTGATCGACGACACCACATATTTTGGCAGCGCAAACATGGATATGCGCTCCATTCGCCTCAATCTGGAGCTGATGGTCAGGGTGGAAGACGCTGACCTTGCGGCTCGTATGCGTGAGTTGATCGACCATCTTGAGGAACACAGCACCGCCATTACGCAGCACTGGTATCGGGACCGAGCGAGTTGGTACAACCGGATCCGCTGGCGGATTGGCTATATCCTCACCGCTGTGGTCGATTACACCGTGACACGACGGCTTAATCTCGGTCTCTAGAGCGCACGACTATTCGTATCCGTAATCCGAATAGTCTTTCATGTTTGGTGAGGTAAACTTGGTAATCTCGCTCTGGAAATGCAGCGGAATGTTGCCGGTGGAGCCATGGCGCTGTTTCGCGACAATCAGCGAAGCTTTGTTCTTCAGCTCCAGGTATTTTTCTTCCCACACCTTGTATTTCTCGACCACATCGGCGGAGCTGGTTTCGGTCGGCATGTCGGGGCGGGAGGCTTCGTGGTAGTAATCTCCGCGGAAGATGAACCACACCATGTCAGCGTCCTGCTCGATCGATCCCGACTCGCGCAGGTCGGAAAGCATTGGGCGCTTGTCATCGCGTTGCTCTACCGCACGGCTGAGCTGCGAAAGCGCGATGACGGGCAGGCTGAGCTCTTTCGCGAGCGTCTTCAGACCGCGACTTATCTCGGAAATCTCGTTCACACGGTTGTCGTTCGCGCGGCCAGAGCCCTGGAGTAGCTGCAAATAGTCGACCACGATCAGGCCGATATCATGGCGCCGCTTTAGTCGTCTTGCTCGCGTCCGCAGGGCGGCGATGGTCAGCGCGGGCGTGTCATCGATGAACAGCGGGAGCTCTGCCAACCGCTGGCTGGCGAAGGACAGCTTTTGGAAATCCTCGCGACTCAACTTGCCGCTACGCAGCGCCTCCGAGCTGATTTCAGCCTGTTCCGCTAGGATACGCGTTGCCAACTGGTCGGCGCTCATCTCCAGACTGAAGAACGCGGTGGGCGCGCCGTAATTAAACTCGCCGCCGTCGCGCTCCCAGTCGAGATGTGCCTCAGCGCAATTGAAGGCGATGTTGGTCGCGAGCGAGGTCTTGCCCATCCCGGGACGGCCAGCGAGGATCACAAGGTCGGAATTGTGCATGCCAGATGTTTTCTGGTCGATGACTTCCAGGCCCGTTGTCTTGCCAGAGAGCCCGCCGCCAGAATTCATCGCCGCTTCGGCCATCTTGATCGCAGCCAAGGCGGCGTCACGGAAGGACGAGGCTTCGCTACCCGTTGCAGCACCTTCAGCAACCTTGAATAGGTCTGCCTCCGCCGAAGCGATCCGGTCCATCGGATCGACCTCTTCGCTGGTGTCGAGCGCGCCTTCCACCAGGCCTCGGCCCACGCTCACCAATTCGCGCAGCAGGGCAAGATCGTAAATTTGCTGTGCCAATTCGCGCGGGGCAAGCAGGCCGGCGCCGTTGGCGGTCAGTTGGGCAAGGTAGCTTGTGCCACCCAGCTCCTTCAGCGCTTCATCGCCCTCAAAATAAGGGCGCAAGGTAACCGGGCTGGCGGTGGCATTGCGCTCAATCAGTGTGAGAATGCGTGCGTAGATACGGTCGTGGAGCGGCTCGAAAAAGTGATCCGGCCGAATCGGGGTCTGCAATTCCTCAATCACGCGATTGTCGATCAGGACCGCGCCCAGAAAGGCTGCCTCCGCCTCAAGATTTGAGGGAAGCTTGCGCCCGGCGTCGGGCTGGGAATCACCAGCGAGCAAGATTTCAGGTTCGGCCATGCGCCCGTATTGCGCGCATGTGGTGGCCACAGGCAAGTGCAAATGGCGGCAAATTCGCCGCACTTGGCTGTGGATAGCGGGGATGGTTCATCGAAGTGCTTGAACAGCCCCGCTGCGATCTGCGAAGGCGGTCCCCAGAATGGTCAAAAAGCCACCCGAATCCATCGCGAGCCCTGCCGGGGATTATCGCATTGCGCATGTCGCGCTCGACGAGGAGACGATCCTTTGGCGCAATGCCGATGTCGAACAGGAACGCCGGGTGGCGATTTATGACCTGATCGAAGAGAACACCTTTAAGCCGGTTCGCAGCGCCGAGCGAGGAGCGAGCGGACCCTATCGCTTGCAGCTATCGGTTCGTGATGGGCGCCTGGTGATGGATGTGAGCGGCTCTGATGAAACCTTGCTCGAAAGCCTGGTGATCGGGCTCGCGCGCTTCCGCCGACCGATCAGGGAATACTTCGCCATCTGCGACAGCTATTATCAGGCGATTCGCAAGGCCACGCCGTCCGAGATCGAGACCATCGATATGGCCCGGCGCGGGATTCACAACGATGCCGCCGAACTGCTGATGGAGCGGTTGGAGGGGAAGGTTGAAACCGATTTCGCGACCGCGCGGCGATTGTTCACACTGATTTGCGTGCTGCACATCAAAGGCTGAGGCAAGCACGAGAAGGTATCAGCAATGGCCGGTCGGAAACAGAAGAGCCGCAAGCGGGCTGACCCGCGCAAGGCGAAGCGCCTGCCACCTGGTCGGCGGTGGCTGCTTTATACTGTCGCCACGATTGCTCTGGTGGCGATTGTGTATGCGGCTTGGCTGTGGTGGGACATGCGCAGCTGGCGCCCTGATGAAGCAGCCTATCCTGAACAAGGCGCGGTGATTGCGAGTGGCGCGCGCCAGGTGCGTTTCGAAACGCTCAAGGCGTTGGGCGCACAGTTCACATATCTGGAGCTTGGCTCGGCTGCAGCAGACCCTGACACTCGGTTTGCCAGCAGGCTGAGCGCGGCGCAGCGAGCGGGCCTGAAGGTGGGCATGCTGCACCTGTTCGATCCGTGCCTGCGTGCCGATCCGCAGTCAGCGCGCTTCACCCGGATGGTGCCGCGCAATGGCGATTACTTGCCGCCGGCTATCGCATTGTCGATCACAGCGGAAGCTTGCGCGAATGCGGTCAGCGATGCGGCGGTCGAAAGTGAGCTGATGACGTTGATCAACCAAATCGAATTGCATGCCGGCAAACCGGTCGTCCTCAAAGTTAGTCTAGCATTTGAAGAGCAGCATGGCATCGCTCGCACAATCGAGCGCGATCTCTGGCTTGAGCGCGATCGGGCCAAGCCAAGCTATGCGGGAAGGCCTTGGCTGCTATGGAGTGCGAACAGTCAATTGGTGAGTGAGGCCGCAGGGGAGCCGATCGAATGGGTAGTGGTTCAGAGATAGATAGGGATAGCCTCATTGCCAAAGCGAAGCAGGCGGCATCCAAGTCTTATTCGCCTTATTCCAATTACGCCGTTGGCGCCGCGCTGCTATTTGAGAATGGCGACGTTGTTACCGGTACGAACATCGAGAATGCGAGCTATGGCTTGTCCCTGTGTGCTGAAACGATCGCTGTATCCAAGGCGATGGCTGATGGCGTGCGAGGCGGCTTGATCGCTGTCGCGGTGACAGGCCCGCCGGATAGCGGCGACGGTGAACCAATCACTCCATGTGGGCGATGCCGGCAGGTCTTGAACGAGCTGGCTCAGCTTGGGCGCACCGACCCTGACATCTTTTGTGCCGGCTCAAGCGAAGTGCGCCAAGTGAAGCTGTCGCAGCTTTTGCCGCACGCCTTTGGTCCCGGGCATCTGGCCTAGGTCCGGGACCTAATTGCCCAGCAGGTCTCCAAGCGCCCCGCCAAGATTGCCCAATGGGTTCTTGCGGAACGTGCGCTCTTCGTTGGCGATATAGGAAAAGATGCCATCCAGACCTTGATCGGTGACGCTCTTGTTGATGCTTTGCCGGTTCAAGCCAGCATCGCTTATGAAGCTGTGCTTGCTCGATAGACTCTCAAATTCGCCATAGACCCCCAGGTCATCGAGCGCGCTATCGACCAGAGGTTCCAGCTTGCCATGCAGCGTGTCGTTTGAACTTTCACGTAGATAGCGCGTGCCGCCGTCGTTTTCGGATATGATGCCCGGAGCATCGTTGAAAGACAGGTTGTCGATCGCATCACGAAAGATCGGCTTGGCTTCGCCTGCAGCAATTCCGGCTGCATCGTTGATCTTGCGCGTTACGCCATCAAGCACGCCGAGCTTCTGGCCAGCGCTAAGGATCGACCCGAGAATGCCGCCTCCGGCTTTGCCGATGATTGGCAGGCCGATACGGATATCCTTGTCGTTATAGAATGCGCCCGGTTGGGAAAGCTGGTCAAGCGCGCTATTGGTCGCTTTGCCAAGCAAGGAACTAAGGCCGAGGCCTTTGCCAATGCCTTGTGCCGATGCCTGCGCTGGCAGGAGGCCGATTAAACCAAGCGCGCTTGCGCCAATAAGAATTTTGCGACGATTCCATCCGAAATGCTCAGTCATGACTCGGCTCTCCTTTTTGTCTCAAGCTGCTTATAGCATGAGTGGGGCTGGCCTGAGCCTGAAGCAGATGTAAAATCGTGTTAAGCGTCACCCAGCCATTCAAGCAGTGCAGCGAGGCAATCGCGCGCGAGCAACTTGCAGCGCTCTGGCGACCAGCCCTGCTCTGGCTCAGGCGCGTCCGCCAGATCCTTGTAGGGCATCTCCAGAGTCATCGCGGTGCAGCCAAATCTGTGCGCCACCTGATTGGTGCTGATCGCTAGGTTGGCCTTGCCGGCGGAAGTCTTGGGGTAACCAAGCTTGGTCTGGAAATCGGGTGTGCGACGATCGAGAATGCGCTCATACCGATAAAATTCCTCGCCCTGAGCATCGGTCCATGATGGTATGCCTTCAAAACCGGCAAGAAACACTGCCGGGATTGCCTCATCACCGTGAACATCCATTGCGAAATCCACGCCGGTTTCATCCATGTAATTGCGGATGGCGAGCACTTCGGGTGATTTGTCGGCGCTGGGCTCGGTCCATTCGCGGTTAAGGTTTGTGCCGACGGCATTGGTGCGTAAATGCCCGCGGCGCGAGCCGTCAGGATTGCAGTTTGGCACAATGTGGAATCGGCACTTCTGGCGCAGCGCCCGCGCGACCGGATCGCTGGGATCGGTGAGGCATTCAAGCGCCCCTTCCATCCACCACTCAGCCTGTGTTTCGCCTGGGTGCTGGCGGGCGTATAACCAGACAGAGCGCTCACCTTCGCCCATTTCCAGCAAGTCGAGCGGTTGGCCATCCAAAGTCGTGCCGAGGCGAAGCAGATTGACGCCTTCGCAGGAGGCCGCTTCAGCGACCAGATCGTGATGCCGCTCCATCGAATACGGGGCGAAATAGGCAAACCATGCCGTGTTGCTGGCGGGGGTGTATTTAATGGTAAGCGTTCCATCGGCCTCATTTTTGTCGAAGCTGCTCGCGGCGCGCGCCCAAAATTCGCGGTCTTCTGAGACGCATGCATCATATCCTGGCCAGCCGCCGGGATAAGCACTCTCATTCAGTCCGGTTATCTTCAGCGCTAATTCCGCGCCCGCTGCGCCCGCGACCCGGAAATGGAACCATTGTGCAAATTCGGACATGTGATCCTTGGGGATCGCCAACTCGGCATTGTTGCCCGAGATTGCAAGACATTTCAATTGATGCCGAGTTTGACAGCGGCAATATCGAAGTTCTTTC
>JBCBDF010000084.1:0-8434 GCA_038529875.1 Pseudomonadota bacterium
CGCCGAAGATGAGCGCCATTTCAGCGCTGGCAGAGCGGGTCACTGGCAGTTCGATTTACCCGGTTATGTCGCCGCACGCCTTGCCAAAGCGGGCCTGAAACAGGTGCAATTGCTCGACCTGGACACTTTTTCCGATCCTGTGCGTTATTATTCGTATCGCCGGGCAACACAGCGTGGCGAGGCAAATTACGGTCGACAAATCAGTATGATCGCGCTGCCATAAGGGTGTTTGAGTAAGGGCTTGCACGAAAGCGAACATTCAGTGCCTAAAACACTGTTGGAATCATCGACCTTTGTGGCTAGGAGCGCGCACAAGCTGAGAAGCGTCTAAGGGATATTCACGAATTTGGACAGGCGTCCGCTGCGTGAAATCCCGCTAGGCGGGTAGAAGAACAATAAACTTGAATGCCGCAATGGCGCATCCATCGCGGTAGAATAGAGCAGGGTTTGAGATAATGGCTGATGCAAGTGCCACTGCAACCGCACCGGGCGGCCCAGAAATTCAGGAAGATGGCGTACGTCGCCGTGACTTCATTCATATCGCGGCGCTCAGCGCAGGCGGCGTCGGCGCGACCTTTGCGGTGCTGCCGATGATCAGCCAAATGGCTCCGTCCGCCGACGTGTTGGCCGAAAGCACCACCGATGTCGATGTCTCCGCAATCGAGCCGGGCCAAAGCATCAAGGCCGTGTTCCGCAAGCAGCCGCTGTTTGTGAAACGTTTGACGCCTGAAGAGATCGCCGCCGCGAACGCAGTCGATGTTTCGGACCTGCGCGACAAGGAAACACTCGCCGACCGCACCCTGGTCGGCAATGAGGACATCCTCGTTACCATGGGCGTGTGCACGCATTTGGGTTGCGTGCCGCTCGGCGCTGCCGAGGGTGAGAACAAGGGCGAGTATGGCGGTTATTTCTGCCCATGCCACGGTTCGCACTACGACACGGCTGGCCGGATCCGCAAAGGGCCCGCGCCGACCAACCTCGAAGTGCCTGAATTTACGTTTACGTCCGAAGGTGTCATCCGCGTCGGATGATCTTTCGTATTTTGATTATCTGTTGAACACTCAAGAGAGAACGCCATGAGCTTCGCCTGGGCAAAACAATACGAACCGCAAACCGGTTTCACCAAATGGATTGATGAAAAGCTGCCTCTGCCGCGGCTGGTCTACAATGCGGTTGGCGCTGGATATCCGGTTCCGCGAAACCTCAACTATATGTGGAATTTTGGCGTGCTCGCCGGCTTCTTCCTGGTGGTTCAAATTGTCACCGGCGTGATTCTGGCGATGCATTACGCAGCCAACACCGAAGTCGCCTTTGCAACGACCGAGCACATTATGCGCAACGTCAATTCGGGCTGGCTGATGCGCTATGCCCACGCCAACGGCGCAAGCTTCTTCTTCATCGTCATATACCTACACATTTTCCGCGGGCTGTATTATTCTTCGTACAAGCCCCCGCGCGAGATGATCTGGTTACTGGGTGTCGTCATCTTCCTGCTGATGATGGCGACCGCGTTCATGGGCTACGTGCTGCCATGGGGCCAGATGAGCTTTTGGGGTGCAAAGGTGATTACCGGCCTGTTCGGCGCGATCCCGCTAATCGGTGAGCCGCTGCAAGTGTGGCTGGTGGGCGGATTTGCGCCTGACAATGCCGCGCTGAACCGCTTCTTCTCGTTGCACTTCCTGCTGCCCTTCGTGATTGCCGGGGTTGTTATCCTGCACATTTGGGCGCTGCACATTCCCGGTTCCTCCAATCCGACCGGGATCGAAGTGAAGAAGGAAAGCGATACCGTTCCATTCCACCCGTATTACACTGCAAAGGATGGGTTCGGTCTCGGCGTGATCCTGATCTTCTTCGCCTTTATGGTATTCTTCCTGCCGAACACGCTCGGCCACCCGGATAACTATGTCGAAGCGAACCCGCTCTCGACCCCGGCGTTGATCGTGCCCGAATGGTATTTCTATCCCTTCTACGCGATCCTGCGCGCCTTCACCACTGATCTCACCATTCCGTTCACCAGTGTTGTGCTGATCCAGGCCAAGCTGCTTGGCGTGATCGCGATGTTCGGTTCGATCCTGCTGTGGTTCTTCCTGCCCTGGCTCGACAAGAGCCCAGTGCGGTCTGGCCACTACCGCCCACTGTTCCAGAAGTTCTTCTGGTTCGGCTTCATCCCGTGCATGGCGGCGCTGTTCTATCTTGGCGGTGCCCCGGCTGAAGAGCCCTATGTGGTGCTGAGCCAGATCGCGACGGCCTATTACTTCCTGCACTTCCTGGTGATCCTGCCGATCATCAGCCAGATCGAAGTGCCAAAGCCGCTGCCCTATTCGATTACCGATGCGGTGCTTGGGTCGGACGATACCGGTACAGCCAAGCCCGCTTCCGGCGGCTCGGAAATACCAGGCTCCTTGCAGCCTGCCGAATAGTCATTCATTGGCACTGAAACCTGTTTTCGCCAAAGTCACAGTTGGAAGTTTGAGCGTATGAGTATTCGTCTAGGAGCGATCATTGCCGGCCTCGGCATTACCGGGGTGCTGCTGTTCTGGTCGCTGATTCCCGGCCTTATCAATTATGCTCCGCCTGAGAAGCCAGACTATTATGTCTTCAAGGAGAAGCCGGTCAGCCCAGAAGGCGGCTTTTCCTTCGAAGGACCGTTCGGCAAGTGGGACAATGCTCAGCTTCAGCGCGGCTATCAGGTGTACAAAGAGGTTTGCGCTGCCTGTCATAGCCTGAAATTCGTTGCCTTCCGCAATCTTGCTGAGATCGGCTACAACGAAGCAGAGGTTCAGGCTGAGGCCGCCAATTGGATGGTTCCGGGTATCGATCCGGTGACTGGTGAGGCCACCCGCGTGCCTGGCAAGCCAACCGATGCTTTCCCCAGCCCGTATGAGAACGATGTTCAGGCAGCTGCTGCCAACAACAACGCGCTGCCGCCTGATCTTTCACTGATGACGAAGGCGCGCAAGGATGGCTCCAACTACGTCTATTCCTTGATCGCAGGTTATGGCGAGCCGGACCCTGAGAAGCTGGCCATGGCGCCAGAATTTGAGACCCCGACGGGCCTCTATTTCAACAAGTATTTTGCTAATGTGAACATCGCGATGGCACCGCCGATTTCGATCGACGGCCAGGTTGATTACAATGACGGCACCGACGCGACGATCGAACAGATGTCAGCTGACGTGGCGGCGTTCCTGACCTGGACGGCAGAGCCGACCCTGGTGAAGCGCAAGCAGACCGGCTGGCCGGTACTCGGCTTCCTGCTGTTCGCCACGATCCTGGCGTACCTGTCGTACAAGCAGATTTGGGCAGGTATGAAGCCCAAGAAGAAATGAACGCAGAACTGAGCGTCACATCGCTCTTTGTATGAAACGGCGCCTCTCCATCCAACCACGATGGCGGGGCGCTTTTCATTTGGGAGACCCCATATGACACCCGAAGAGTTGCGCGCGCTGATCCGCACCGTGCCCGATTTCCCCCAGCCGGGAATCCAGTTCCGCGATATCACCACTCTGATCGGTCATCCCCAAGGCCTGCCAGCCAGCGTGAAGCATCTTGCCGAAATGGCCGATGCTGCGGGCGCGCAGAAGATCGCGGGCATGGAAGCGCGCGGCTTCATCTTTGGCGCCGCCGTGGCGGTGGAGCTGGGTTTAGGCTTCGTCCCGGTGCGCAAGCCGGGCAAGCTGCCGATTGAAACGATCGGGATCGATTACGCGCTCGAATATGGCAGCGACCGGTTGGAAATGGATCCGTCCGCAGTCGATGCAGGTGAGAATGTGGTCATCGTCGACGATCTGATTGCCACTGGTGGCACCGCGATGGCTGCGGCCGAACTGCTGCGCACTGCTGGCGCGAGCGTTGAGCATGCGCTGTTCGTGATCGACCTGCCCGATTTGGGCGGTGCGGCAAAATTGCGCGGCGCGGGGCTGGACGTGCGCACTTTACTCGACTTTGAAGGCGAGTGATTCGGCACTCTCCGGCCAAGCCCTTGATTAATCTCCGCTCAGCGCGCAGTCAGACCAGCTGATGGACTCACAAGCTCTCGTAATCGCCACGGTCGGCGTGCTGGGTATTGGCGCGCAATGGGTCGCGTGGCGTACCGGCTGGCCGGCAATCGTGCTGATGCTGGCGGCGGGCTTCCTCGCGGGGCCCGTGGCGGGAGAGCTGGGCTATCGCCTGCTCGATCCTGAGGCAGCCTTTGGCGACCTGCTCGAACCGATGATCGGGATCGGCGTTGCGCTGATCCTGTTCGAAGGCGGGCTGAGCCTCGATTACCGCGAGCTACGGCATTCGGGGCAGGCGGTTATCCGCCTGGCGACAGTCGGCGTGCTGATCGGCTGGGCGCTGGGAGCGGCGGCGGGCTTTTACATCGCTGGCCTCGTCTGGCCGGTCGCGATCCTGTTTGGCGGCATTCTGATTGTGACCGGGCCGACGGTCGTGATCCCGCTCTTGCGACAATCGAACATCCAGACCCGCCCCGCCTCGGTCCTGAAATGGGAGGGGATCGTCAACGATCCGACCGGGGCACTGTGCGCGGTGATCGCCTACGAATATTTTCGCAAGCTGGCGGATAACCCGGGTGCTTCGCTGATTGAGGTCGTCCCGCCGCTGATCATCGCAGCGGTCTTTGCGGGGCTGATCGGTTATGCGGCGGCGCGGCTCATCGCCTTCCTGTTCCCGCGCGGGGCGATCCCCGAATATCTCAAAGTGCCGGTGCTGTTCACCGCCGTTATCGGCGTTTTCGTGCTGACCAACAAGATTGAGCATGAGGCGGGCCTCGTCGCGGTCACGGTGATGGGCGTGACGCTGGCCAATATCGGGGTCACCAGCATCCGGTCGATCCACCCGTTCAAGGAAAACGTGGCGATCCTGCTCGTCTCGGGGATTTTCATCATCCTCGCCTCCAGCCTGCAGGTCAGTGACCTACAATATCTCAATTGGCGCTTCCTCGCCTTCCTGCTCGCGCTGTTATTCGTGGTGCGCCCGCTGACCGTGCTGCTCAGCCTGCTCGGCACGTCGATGCCGTGGAATGAGCGGGTGTTCGTCGCCTGGATCGCACCGCGCGGCATTGTGCTGGTGGCGATTTCCGGCCTGTTCGCGCTGCGCCTGGCCGACCTTGGCTATAGCGACGGCAATGTCCTGATCGGGCTGAGCTTTGCGGTGGTGGTCGCAACGATCCTCGCGCACGGCTTCACGGCCGACATCGCGGCCAAGCTGCTGGGTGTGAAGGGAACGTCGCGGCCCGGCCTGTTGCTGGTTGGCGCCACCCCGTGGACGATTGCGCTCGCGCGCCAGATGCAGGCGCTCAAGACCCCGGTGATGATCGTCGATTCCAGCTGGCAGCGCCTGGGCGCGGCGCGGCGTGAAGGCCTGCCGTTCTATCACGGCGAGATCCTGAACGAGGCGACCGAGCACAATCTCGACCTTGCCCCGTTCCAGGCGCTGGTCGCGGCAACCGATAACGAGGCGTATAATGCGCTCGTCTGCAACGAATTCGCGCACGAGGTCGGCCGCGACGCGGTCTATCAGCTGGGCGAAAGCGCAGACGAGGACGATAAGCACGCGCTGCCGGAATCGATCCGTGGACGGGCCCTGTTCGAATCCGGGTTTGGCGTGACCGATGTTGCCGAGCGGCAGCAGCAGGGCTGGGTGTTCCGCAAGACCAAACTGTCTGACGAGTTCGATTTCGAAGACGCGCAGGAAACCCTGCCCGACAGCGCCAATATGCTGCTGCTGATCCGCAAGAGCGGCACGTTGCGCTTCTTCACCCATGCCGCGCGGCCCGAACCGCGGGCGGGCGATACAATCATCTCGTTCACGCCGCCGACAGTCAAAACCCCCGAAGAACGCGCCGCCAAGCGCGCGAGCAAGGATCGGGCGAAGGATGCCGCAAAAGATGCGGGCGGTAAGGGTAATGTGAGCGGCGATAAGGGGCCGCAAACGGCATGATTGCAGAGGGTGGTATGAGAATTAGGACGGCTTTGGTGGGGCTGGTTTTGGCGGGCAGCTTGGCGGCGTGCAATGACGCTCGCGAAGACGCTGAGCCAATTGACGACGGGACTGGAGAGGTTGGTGAAACCGGCGCGGATGGCAATGGGAGTGAGGAACAGCCAATCTCGATCCTGCGGCCCGATGTCGAACAGCCTCAGGCGCAAGAAGAGGTAAAGCTTGAGCCGCTCAGCGTGACCGTTGGCTTTCCCGATGGCGGCGCCGAGCTGGACGCTGCAGCGGTTAAGGCGCTTGAGGGCCTGATTGCTTCTGAACAGGTCAAACGCGGCCTGCCAATTATCCTGCGCGCGCATAGCGATGCGGGCGGCAGTGACGCGGCAAATATGCGAGCTTCGGAAGCGCGCGGGCTTGCCGTTACTGCCTGGTTGGTCGGTAAAGGGGTAGCCGATGGTCGGATCGATGTGATCGTGTTTGGTGAGCAGAACCCGGCGGAGCCCAACGCTTTGCCCAATGGCTCACCGAATGAAGCGGGCCGTGCGGCCAATCGCCGGGTTGAGATCGAGGTGCCAACTCTGACACTGACAGTCAGCACGACCGATCAATTAGATTCAGCCGAGGCCAGCGACTAGCTCAAGCGCACTTTCTGCGTATTCCGGGCGGCAGATCAGCAGGTCGGGCAGGTACGTATCAGCCCGATTATAGACCATGGGTGAGCCGTCAATGCGCGAACAATGCAGGCCGTGCGCCTGCGCGACGGCGACCGGCGCGCAGCTATCCCATTCATATTGCCCGCCCGAATGCAGGTAGATTTCTGCCTCGCCGCGCACCACCGCCATCGCTTTGGCCCCGGCGCTGCCCATCCCGACCAGCTCGCCGTCAATGGCTTCAGCCAGCGCTACCGCTTCCTTTGCAGGGCGGGTGCGGCTGACGACCAAGCGCGGCTTGCTTGCCGCTGGGGGCAAGGTGTTGGACTTATCCGTCCGAAGCACGATCCCGCCATTGAGGTCGGGCAGAGCGACCGCGCCGGTGGTCGCCACGCCATCGATCGACAGGCCAACATGCACCGCCCAGTCGCTGCGCTCTTCACCATATTCGCGCGTGCCGTCGACCGGATCGACGATCCACACGCGGCTTTGGCTCAGGCGCGCTTCGCTGTCCTTCTCTTCCTCGGACAGCAGCCCGTCATCGGGGCGCGCGGAACGGATCGCATGGCACAGGAACTGGTTGGCGGTGGCATCGCCCGCCGCGCCCAGCGCCTTGCCGGAAAACATGCCCGAGCTGCGCACGTCGAGCAGGATGCGCCCGGCCACTTCGGCCAGATGCGCTGCGAGCTCGGCATCGGTCATGGCAATCCCTCCTGACTCCGTTCGTATCGAGCGGAGTGCAAAGCACGAAGTCGAGATACTTGCGTCGATGTGTCTCGACTTTGCTCGACACGAACGGACAAGTTGCGCAACAAACTCATTTCAGCGGCATGATCTGCTGGATGATGTGATCGGCGGCTTCTTCGATGGTCATCTCCACCGTGTTGACGCGGATTTCGGCGGTCTCGGGTTCTTCATACGGGCTGTCGATCCCGGTGAAGTTTTTGAGCTCGCCCTCGCGTGCCTTCTTGTACAGGCCCTTCACATCGCGCTGCTCCGCCACCTCCAGCGGGGTATCGACGAAAATCTCGATAAACTCACCCTCGGGCAGCATCTCGCGCACCATCCGCCGCTCTGCGCGGAAGGGCGAGATAAAGGCGGTCAGCACGATCAGTCCGGCATCCGCCATCAGCTTCGCAACCTCGCCAATCCGGCGGATATTCTCGATCCTATCGGCCTCGGTAAAGCCGAGATCCTTGTTGAGGCCATGGCGCACATTGTCGCCATCAAGCAGGAAGGTGTGGCGGTTCATCAGAGCGAGGCGCTTTTCAACCTCGTTGGCGATGGTCGATTTGCCTGAGCCGGAAAGCCCGGTGAACCACAGCACGCGCGGGTGCTGGTTTTTGAGGTCGGCATGATCATCGCGCGTGATCGTGGTCGGCTGCCAATGCACGTTCTGCGCCCGCCGCAGACTGAAATGCAGCATCCCGGCACCGACGGTCGCATTGGTGAACTTGTCGATCAGGATGAACCCGCCAAGAGCGCGGCTCTGCTCATAGGGTTCAAATGTAATCGGCCGGTCGGTGCGGACTTCGGCGACTCCGATGCCGTTCAACTCGAGCGTTTTGGCCGCGAGGTGTTCGAATGAGTTTACGTCGACTTCGTATTTCGGCTCGGCGACGGTGGCGCTGACCATCTGGCTGCCGATCTTGAGCCAATAACCACGCCCCGGTTTGAGCGCGGTCTCGTCCATCCAGACAATGGTGCTCTCAAACTGGTCGGAGGCCTCGGGTGGATCGCCAGCAGCAGCGATCACATCGCCGCGGCTGCAATCGACCTCGTCCGCGAGCGTAAGGGTTACCGATTGGCCTGCGACCTCTTCGTCCAGACTTCCATTAAACATGACG
>JBCBDF010000085.1:0-8356 GCA_038529875.1 Pseudomonadota bacterium
CATCGGCTTGGCAATGGCAAATACGAACAACTCACGCAGAACCGGCGCACCGCGCATCGCAATGTGGCTGTTGATCCTGGTTGTGCTGGTGATCGCGGTGGCAGCCTTCGTCTATCGCGAGCCGATCCGCGGCTATGCCGATGTGAGCACCGCCTATTCTGCGCGGGTGGCATGCTCGTGCCGATTCGTGGCCGGTCGGAGCCTGGAGGATTGCGAGAAGGACAAGCTGGCAGGGATGGAGCTGGTCACATTGGTGGATGATGTCGATGCCAAAAGTGTGACCGCACGTTTCCCACTGGTGAGCAACACGACCGCGTTTTATCGCGAAGGCTATGGCTGCGTGATGGAGAAGTGGGAGGGCTAGCGGCCCGCCTAAGTCGCCTCAGTCCGCCGCGCGCGTTCCGTCGATCCAGCCGCCACCAATCACGCGCTCCCCGGCATAGATCACCGCAGCCTGGCCTGGCGCAACGCCGAATTCGGGCGCGGCAAAGCGGATCATGGTTGGCGCATTGTCGCCCAGCGGGCCTGCCAGTTCGATCGGCACAGGCTTGGCGAGGCTGCGCACTTTAGCCGTTAGCGGCGCATCTGGCAGGTCGCCGATCCGGTTGGTTTCGATCAGCTGTGCTTCATCCACCGCCAGCATTACCTTTGGGCCGACCCGCACTTCGCGCGTTTCTGCATCGAGGCCGACGACATAAAGCGGCTCTGGCTGCCCACCAATGTCCAACCCCTTGCGCTGGCCGACGGTAAAATGGACGATGCCCTTGTGCTCACCTAGCGTCTCGCCGGTCTTCGCGTGAACAATATTGCCGGGCACTCCGCCTTCGGGGCGCAGCGATTTTACGATCTTGGCGTAATTGCCGTCGGGCACGAAGCAGATGTCCTGACTGTCGGGCTTGGCCGCATTACGCAGGTTTGCCGCCTCGGCCAGCTCGCGCACCTGCGCCTTGGGCAGGCCGCCAAGCGGGAAACGGATATAATCGAGCTGTTCCTGCGTGGTGGCATATAGGAAGTATGACTGGTCACGTGCCGGATCGACCGCCCGATACAGCTCTGGCCCATGCGCGCCCATCACCCGGCGAACATAATGGCCGGTGGCGAGACAATCTGCGCCCAGCTCACGCGCCATGCGGAACAGGTCAGTGAATTTCGGCCCCATATTGCAGCGGATGCAGGGTACAGGCGTGCGGCCAGCGAGATATTCGTCGGCAAACTGCTCGACCACGTCTTCGCGAAATGCGCTTTCATGATCGAACACGTAATGTGCGATGCCCAGACGGTCGCACACTGCGCGCGCATCCTGGATGTCGTCACCCGCACAGCAGGCTCCCTTGCGCCCGGTGGCCGCGCCATAATCGTAAAGCTGCAGAGTGATGCCGATCACTTCCGCGCCGGTATCGGCCGCAAGGGCAGCGACCACGGACGAATCGACCCCGCCTGACATGGCCACGACAATGCGAGATTCGGTTGCCGGTTTGGGCAAATCGAACAGCGCGGCGGCGTCAAGCCCGAGGTCGGACTGGCTCTTAAGTATGGTGTTGGTGGCCATGGGAGATGCAGCCCATACACGCACACCGCACGGTATTCCAGTGATTTGACCGGCGGAAAGCGAGCAAGTCAGCGGGACGATTTTCCCGTAAATCTGGCGATCCGACCCCTGATTATTCCTAAGGCTAAGTAAACGGCGGTTTTACCACATATTGACGACCCCGCTTTAGAGACGGGCGAATGTTCGAGAATGTTCCTTCGTTTCAAGGTGCCTTCGGCGCCGGTACTGTGCGCTCCGTCGCAACCGATTCCACGGTCGCCAAAAGCGGGAAAGTGCGCGCTGGCGATGCTTTGCGTGCTATGGGGTGGGGTGAACTTGCTGCACGGATCAATGCGGCGCGTGATTTGCGTGCCGTGATGCGCCGTGATGCTGCAAGCGGGTCAATGAACGTGGCCAGCTTCGGCGATGCGGCGGCGAGCTATTTCGCAGCAATTACAGAAGGCGAACGGCCTGTTAACTCTATTGCTTTAGAGGGTCGCAAAGCCTCAGACGTAGAGATTGGGACCAACAACAACGACGCGGCAATAGGCGATCGAGAGAATAAAAATGATTGAAAACCAGGACATACGCCCCGCACAAGTCATCGGCCCGCTCGGAGAGCCGCTGACGATTGATGACTTGCCGTCGCCCAAGACCAAGCGTTGGGTTGTTCGTCGCAAGGCTGAAGTCGTGGCTGCGGTGAATGGCGGCCTGCTGACAATCGATGAAGTGCTTGAGCGCTACGGCTTGACGCTGGAAGAATTCGCCTCTTGGCAGCGCGCGGTTGATCGGTCCGGCATGCAGGGCCTGCGGGTCACTCGCATTCAGCATTATCGCGATCTCTACGAGCGTCAGCTAAAGTATTAAAGTCAATCTAGTTCGGTCGCCCGCTCGAGAGCGCCCGGCTGAGATTCGCGCCTAACAATAAAATCCTCTAGCATTCGTTCAGTCTTGCGGCCTAAAGGTCGTGAGAAGCGGCGGATGCTTGATCATTCGGGTTCTGTCGCTTGCATAATAAGCAACTAGAGCAGAGCTCAGGAGGGATCATTATGGGTTGGATTATCGCACTTATCGTAGGCGGCGTTGCCGGTTGGCTCGCAAGCCTCGTTATGAACCGCGATGCATCGATGGGTATTTTCTGGAATATCGTCGTCGGCTGCGTCGGCTCGATTGTCGGCAATGCGATTGCCGGCCCGCTCCTCGGTATTAGTGGCAGCGTGCAAGAATTTTCGTTGGTTGGTCTCGGTGTGGCAGTTGTTGGCGCGGTCGTGCTGCTCGGCATCGTCAACCTGATCCAGCGTGGGCGTGTGCGCTAAACGCCACTTGCTGAATGAATTAGGGGCGGGGCGGCACGGCTGCCCCGCCCTTTCTTTTGCCCTTTTTTGTGCCGCTTTTATGTGAATCGGCAGGAACTTATCGGCCATGCCGCTCGTCTAACACCAAAGTCGTCAGTCGAACCGCGCATTGCTCGATTTAGCACTCGGGCGTATGAACTATTGCGCTAGGTGAGTTATGGGTATAACACACCAGCGAACTGACGCCTGAGGATTGGCCATGAATTACGAGAGTTCCATCACTGCCGAGGCGGCCGATAACGTCCCGTCCGATCTGTCTGGTGCCACTGCCGACAAGCCTCTTGTTTCGCGCAAGGTGGGGATCATCGGCATCATCATTTTAGGGCTGCTGTTGGCAATCGCCGCTTATGTGGTGTTCACAGGTGACGATGGCGCTGCGGCTGGCGATGACAACTCGCAGGCACCGGTGGTCACGGTCGTTGCGCCAGGTCAGACAACGGTAGAGGGCATGATTACCGCGCCCGGAACGCTGGCCGCGCGCCGCGCGATGCCGGTCGGTGTTGTCGGCGAAGGCGGCCGAGTGGTCTCTGTCCCGGTTGATGCTGGGGACTGGGTAAGCCAGGGTCAGGTGTTGGCTGTGATCGACCGCTCTGTCCAATCGCAACAGGCGCAGGCGCAGGCCGCGCAGATTTCTGTCGCCAAAGCCGATGCGGATCTGGCCCAGGCCAATCTTGATCGCTCTTTGCAATTGGTCGAGCGCGGCTTTGTTTCTACCGCCGATGTGGATCGCCTTACTGCAACCCGCGATGCGGCGGTCGCCCGGGTTCAGGTGGCGGAGGCGCAATTGCGCGAGCTGCGGGCTCGTAATGCGCGGCTCAATGTCGTCGCGCCCGCATCGGGCCTCTTGCTGGAGCGCAATGTCGAGCCTGGACAGACCGTTAGTGCCGGTACCCCGCCGCTGTTTAACATTGCGCGCGGCGGCGAGATGGAAATGCTCGCCCAGCTGAGCCAGGATCAATTGGCCAGTCTCGGTCAGGGAGTGTCAGCCACGGTAGTACCGAGCGGTTCGGATAAGAGCTTTGCCGGGCAGGTGTGGCAGGTCTCCCCTGTGATCGATCCGCAGAACCGGCAGGGAACGGCGCGCATCGCGCTAGCCTATGCGCCCGAATTGCGCCCCGGCGGCTTTGCAACGGCAGAAATACAGAGCGGCACAGTGGTCGCAACCGTGCTTCCCGAAAGCGCGGTCCTGGCCGATAGCGAGGGCAGCTTTGTCTATATCGTCGATGATGAGAACAAGGCGGTTCGCCGCGATGTGACAACCGGTATGAATACACGCCAGGGCATTGCCATAACCGAAGGGTTGAGCGGCACCGAAAGGGTCGTCTTGCGCGCAGGCGGTTTCCTCAACCCGGGTGAGACTGTCAATCCGCGGTCTGAAGAGGGCTGAGGCAAGCCATGACAGTCGCACGCACCACAAAAGCGATCTGCAAGGATCAGAGCCAGAGCAGGTAGAGCACTCATGAACTTCCGCAATATCTCCGCCTGGTCGATCCGCAATCCGGTGATCCCGCTGGTGTTTTTCACCGCGGTGCTGTTCGCCGGGATCATTAGCTTCATGCGGATGGATGTGACCAACAATCCGGATGTCGAATTCCCCGGCGTCCAGATCAGCATTTCCCAGCCCGGTGCAGCCCCGACCGAAATCGAAAACCAGATCACCCAGCTTGTCGAAAGCGGCGTGCGCTCGATTAGTGGCGTAAAATCGATCAATTCCACCGCCAGAGAGGGCAATTCCAGCACTTTTGTCGAGTTCGAAACCGGCACCGATCCCGACGATGCGGTGGTCGAGGTCAAAAATGCGATCGACACGGTTCGTGGCAGTCTGCCCGATGGCATCCTGGAGCCGCGCATCAGCAAGGCGCAGGTGGCCGGCGGCTTTCTGGGTATTTACGCGGTCGAAGCCAATGACATGACGATCGAACAGCTCAGCTGGTTCATCGACGACACCGTTTCGAAGCGTTTGCTCGATATTCCGGGAATGGCCGAAACGGGCCGTTGGGGCGGGGTGAATCGCGAGATCGAGGTGATCCTCGATCCGGCCAAGATCCAGGCGCTGGGCGTCACCGCTTCGCAGATCAATGCTGTACTCCGCCAGTCGAATGTCGATGCTGCAGGCGGCCTCGCTGAAGTGGGCGGCACTCGCCAATCGCTGCGCGTGCTGGGCAATAATGAAAGCGCCTATGATCTGTCGCAGCGCCAAATCCAGCTCGGCGGCGGGCGCACGATTCGACTTGCCGATGTTGCGACCGTTCGCGATGGTTTCTCCGAACGCACATCGATCAGCGAAGTCGGCGATAAGGAAGTCGTCAATTTCTACATGAGCCGCGCCCGCGGCGCCTCGGACGTAACCGTCTTCGAAGAGGCGAAAGAAGAAATCGAGGCGATGCAGGCTGAGAATCCTGGCGTCAGATTCATTCCGCTCTTCAACACGGTGGTCTACACCGAGGGTCAATATAAGAGTTCGATGTCTGCCCTGGTTGAAGGCGCAGTGCTCGCCGTTGTCGTCGTGTTCTTCTTCCTGCGCGATTGGCGCGCGACCATGATTTCCGCCGTCGCCATCCCGCTATCTGCGATCCCGACCTTCTGGTTCATGGATCTGCTCGGGTTCAACCTCAATTTCCTCTCGCTGCTCGCGCTGGGTCTGGTCGCGGGGGTCTTGGTCGATGATGCCATCGTGGAAATTGAGAACATCGTCAGACACATGCGAATGGGCAAGTCCGCCTATGAGGCATCGATTGACGCGGCTGACGAGATCGGCCTGCCAGTGGTGGCCACCAGTTTCTGTATTGTGGCGGTGTTCCTGCCGGTTGGCCTAATGCCCGGGATTTCCGGGCAGTTCTTCCAGAACTTTGGCCTGACGGTCGTGATCGCGGTGCTGATGAGCCTCGCGGTGGCGCGGATGATTACGCCGATGCTTGCGGCCTATTTCCTGGCGGCGAAGGGACATGCCGCGCATGGCGAAGGTCCGTGGATGGACCGCTATATGCGCGTTCTCAGCTGGTCGCTTGATCGCGGCAAGATGCTGGCGCGCCGGGAAGGTGTGGAGCCGCCGCGCCATCGCTGGCTCTATGTCATCTCCCTGCTGCTTGTGTCGATGTTGATGCTGTTCGTTCCGCTCGCCGCGATCTTCGAGATTTACACCGGCGCATTCTCTGGCAGTGGCGGCATCGCCGGGCTGGACATTCCGGCAAAGGTTGGCGCGCTGGTCTCGGCAGACGAGAACTCCTTCGGCTTCTGGCTCGCGGCCAAGATTTTCGAAGTGTTTCTGCTGATCTTCTCGGTCGCGCTGACATTTGTCGTGGGTCTGCTGGTATTCCGGGCGATCGAAGGGATCAGTAGGCTTACCCGTGGGCAGCTCTCGCAGAGCGTCAAATACCTGACCGCACGCTTCTATGACCACCGCGTCTGGATGCTCGGCGTTGGGTGGTTCTCGCTCCTGGTCACGATCCTGCTGTTTGGCCAGATTCCTGCGCAGTTCCAACCGTCAATCGACGATGCCAACAGTACCGTCGATATTGAGATGGTTCCGGGCACGACGCTCGCCACAACCAAGCGCGTGACCGAGCAAGTTGCCGAGATCATTTACGAACAGCCAGAGGTCGAGCGCGCGCTTGAGCGCGTGCGGATCGGCAATGCCTCGATTTACATCACGCTGAAGGAAGACCGCGAGCGGACTTCGATTGAGTTTGAGCGCGAGGTCGGACCCTTGTTGGCGAAGATTCCCGATGCCCGCGTGCGCTTTGAATCGCAAAGCGGCGGATTCGGTTCGGGCCGAGACCTCACCGTGATGCTGGCCGGATCGGACCCGGCTCTGCTGGAAGAAACCGCGACCAGCCTGGTTGAGCAGATGAAGGGTCTCGACACGATTGTCGCACCGCGCATCAGCGCCGACATCAACCGCCCTGAAATCATCATCACCCCGCGCGAACAGATTGCGGCGGAGCTGGGCGTGACGACGATTGCGCTGAGCCAGACGATCCGCATCGCGACCTTGGGCGAGATCGAGCAGAATGCGGCGAAATTCTCACTATCGGATCGCCAGATCCCGATCCGGGTGAAGCTCTCGCCCGAAGCGCGGACCGATCTCACCACTATCGAAAACCTGCCTGTCCAGACCAATACTGGCGGCTCAGTGCCGCTCGGCCGAGTGGCAGACATCGAGTTCGGCTCTGGTCCGACCGCAATCCAGCGCTACAACCAGAACCGCCGCGTGCTGGTCGGTGCCGACCTCGCCAGCGGTGTTTTGAAAGGCGAAGCGCAGCCGCAGGTCGATGCGCTGCCGGTCCTCGCCGAACTGCCACAAGGTGTGATCCGCGATGTCGTGGGCGAGGATGAGTGGCAGCAGGAGCTGGTCGCCAACCTGATCATCGCGATCATCGCCGGTGTCTTGCTGGTGTTTGCGGTGCTGGTGTTGCTCTACAAGCGCCTGATGAGCCCGCTGGTCAACATGACCTCACTGGCGCTCGCACCGCTTGGCGGCATCCTGCTGATCTGGCTGGTTGGCCAAGCACAGAGCATGCCGGTCTATATCGGGATTCTGCTGCTCCTCGGCATCGTATCAAAGAACTCGATCCTGCTGATCGATTTCGCGATCGAGGAAATGGCCGAAGGTACCGAGCAGTTCAAAGCGATCATGGAGGCGGGGCATAAGCGTGCGCAGCCAATCGTGATGACCACTGTCGCGATGACCGCAGGTATGGTGCCGACCGCGCTGTCACTCAGCGGCGATGGTGCGTGGCGTCAGCCAATGGGGATCGTCGTGATTGGCGGCCTGATCCTCTCGACCGTGCTGACCCTGTTGATTGTGCCGGCTGGTTTCAGCCTGGCTGACAGTTTTGAGAAACGCGTCGGACCGTGGCTGCGCAACCGGATGCTGACCTATCGCCCCGGCGATGAGACCAGCAGCAATGAACGGCCAGCGCCCGGGCTAGCGGGGGCCGAACCCGCTGAATAAGGTTCGCCCGAGCGATGCAGAGTTTGTGACGCAGTCTGCGCCTTTGACCTTTGGCGGTGAGCCGCTGACCGCGGATCGCGCGCGGCGTATGCGCTGGACCGCGACCGGGCTGCTCGCGGCGATGGCGGTGCTGTTTTTTACCACGCACCCCTATATCGATCTGCATCCTGCCTGGGGCTATGTGAATGCCTTTGCCGAGGCGGCCATGGTTGGCGGACTGGCAGACTGGTTCGCGGTGACCGCTTTGTTCCGCCACCCGCTCGGCCTGCCGATCCCCCACACCGCGATTATCCCTGAAAACAAGGACCGCATCGCCGATACGATGGCGCAGTTCCTGCAGGAGAACTTCCTCACCCCCGCAGTAGTTGCGCGGCGCATGTCGGGCATGAATGTTGCGCGTGCAGTGGGCGATTTTCTCGTGGCTCCGGCGGGCAGTGCGAGCGGCCCGGACCATCGCTCTCGCATCACGGGCGGGGCGGCGGAGCTGCTCGCCGAAGTTCTGGAATCGCTCGATCCCGA
>JBCBDF010000086.1:0-8320 GCA_038529875.1 Pseudomonadota bacterium
CAGAAGGATCGAAAAAGATCAGGAGGAAGACGCGCCCCGTCCGCATCGCTTTGGGAGGAAACGATGACTGGCACTCTCGCACAAATGCGCCCTGAGGCGACTGTCTCGGGCGGCCACATAAATGATGGAGCTTCCGGGCGCGTTGCCATACCGCCGGAAAGCCCGTTCAACCAGGATCTGGATGCGAATGCGGCCAATTACGTACCTCTTTCCCCTGTCAGTTTTCTGCGCCGCGCCGTCAGCGTTTACCCAGACGACACTGCCGTCATTCATGGCGAGACGCGCTTTACCTATGGCCAATTTGATCGTCGTTGCCGAGCGCTCGCCGCCGCCTTGCAGGCTTTCGGCGTATCACCGGGCGATACCATATCGATCATGGCGCCGAATACTCCGGCCATGCTCGAGGCGCACTACGCCGTGCCGGGCATTGGCGCCGTCTTGAACCCTTTGAACGTGCGGCTCGATGCCGATACGATCGCGTTTATCCTGGAGCACGGCGAGGCGAAAGTTCTCCTAACCGATCGTGAATTCTCGGATGTGATCGCCGCAGCCCTAGCAAAGCTAGAGCGCCCGCCGCGTGTCATCGACATAGATGATTTGGCGCAGACCGGCGAGCGTCTTGGCGAAATCGAATATGAGGATTTACTCGCCGAGACCGACCCGCTCGACGCGCTGCTTTTGCCAGCGGACGAGTGGCAGGCGATGCTCTTGTCCTACACGTCCGGAACGACCGGCAATCCCAAGGGCGTGGTCTATCACCACAGGGGTGCCTATCTGAACGCAATGGCAAACATCGCCGCATGGGCGATGCCGAAGCGGCCGGTAATGCTCTGGACGCTCCCGATGTTCCACGCCCTCGGTTGGTGTTTCCCATGGTCCATTGGACTCCTTGGCGGTGCGCATGTATGCCTGCGCAAGGTCGAGCCGCGGATTATGTATCGAGAAATTCGCGACCGTGGCGTGACGCACATGTGCGGTGCTCCGGTGGTGCTGAATGCGCTGATCAACGCGCGGTCGGATGAGATCGTCTCCTTTCCGCAGCGTGTCCAGTTCATGACCGCCGCGTCGCCGCCACCGCCATCGATTATCCAGCAGATCGAGGAGCGGGGCTTCGATATCCTGCATGTCTACGGCATGACAGAAGTCTATGGCCCGTCCGTCATCTGCGAATGGCAGCGTGCGTGGGACGAGTTACCGCCGGTGGAACAGGCGCAAATCAAGTCGCGGCAGGGGGTGGCCTATCCATCTGTCGAGGATCTCCGTGTTGTCGATCCGGAGACGCTCGAGGACGTTCCACGCGATGGGGTGACGCAGGGCGAAGTTGTCAAGCGCGCTAACACCATCATGCGCGGTTATCTCAAGAACCCGGAAGCGACCGCCGAGGCGTTCGCAGGTGGCGTGTTACACACCGGCGACCTCGCAGTCTGGCATGCGGACGGCTACATCGAACTGCGGGACCGCTCCAAGGACATCATCATCTCCGGCGGCGAGAACATTTCGACCATCGAGGTCGAGGCTGTCCTCTATCAGCATCCTGCCGTTCTGGATGCCGCCGTCGTTGCGCGGCCACATGAAACCTGGGGCGAAACACCCTGTGCGTTCGTCATGTTGAAAGATGAAGCAGACCTGAGCGAAGACGAACTGATTGCCTTCTGCCGGGAGAGGCTTGCAGGGTTCAAGCGCCCGCGCAGCGTGGTGTTCGGACCACTTCCCAAGACATCGACCGGCAAGGTTCAAAAATTCGTGCTGCGCGAGCGAGCCGCCCAACTGGGTGAAATGTCGGATGACTGAGGCCGGGTCGACCATAGGTGCCTACGAACGCGTAGGGCAGTGGATCGGTGAAGCACTGTCTGCCTCGGTCGAGATTCTCGCGCTGGCCCGTATTCAGGCCCTTGAAAGCCGCTTGGTGACACGTATCAGCGCACAGGTCGATGGCGATGACCGCTCCTTTGTCTTGTGTGAGGATTTAGCGGGCCAACGCGCCGTGCCACGCTTGGCGGTTGAAGAAGAATTTAATCTCGTATGCGCGTTGCACGCCTCGGGCGTGGAGGTGCCAGAGCCGATTTCCTCTGGCCCCGACCCCGACCGGCCGGAAACCTCGCTTGCGCTCTACAGCGCACCAGAGCCTGCGACCCAAGTTTCGAGTGGCATTGAGACAGTTCGCGCTGTCGGACAGGCGCTTGCGTATGTCCACAGCATTTCACCAAACCGCAGTCACCTGTCGTACCTGACAAAAAGAGATGCGCAGAAGACGATCGATTTCTTACGCGACGTGATTGATCGGATGGGCGCTCATCGCCCGGCGCTCGAATGGGGGCTGCGATGGGCTTTGTGTAATGCTCCACGCCAGACGGGCTACGCCATCCTGCATGGCGCCTGCCATGCCGGACACATTGCGCCATCGGGACAAGGTCGCGTTCAATTGGTTGACTGGTGCGATGCCGGGCTCGGGGACCCGATGGCTGATCTGGGGACCTTCTGTGCGGCTTGTTGGAGGCAGGGAAGGCCCGATCTGGAGGCAGGCGGTCTTGCCTCGCGGCAAACACTTTACGACGGGTATATCGCCGGGGGTGGCAAGGTAGATGACGCGCGCGTGCGGTATTGGGAAATCGTGGCCCATCTCAAAGCTGCAATTGCGATCTTTTCGGAGCCCGAGCGTCCAACTTTGAACGGCGCGCTTGCTCTGCAGCGCCTACCCGAACTCGAACTGGCAATTTTGAGAGCAACAAGTCCGGAGACTTGGCATGTCAGAGACTGCGAGGTCCAGCATGTCGCGTGAGAATCAGGACCTCGATCTGCTGGCTGCCTGCCGCGACGCACTCGAAGAGGACGTTCTCCCGCATCTGGAGGGCGCACCGCGCCAGGTGGCGCAACGCATCGAAAAGGCGCTGCGTATCGTATGCCGGAAGATCGCATTGACTGAGACCAGTCGCACGGTTGACCAGGCGCTTGCCGACATTGCGCCCGAAGGACTCATGCAGGCGCTGCGTTCCGGCAGTTGCGATGCGCGGCCAGAGATTCACGCTGCGCTCTGGACGGCGGCGTCGGTCGATACCGCCGCTGCGAAACCTGGCGCACTCACACGACAGGAACGCGCTTTGGCCGGCCTACCATGACTCGGCGGTTCGAAAAACATCGCCAGTACCACCACAAAAGGGAGGAAGGAACATGACGAAATTCAACAAGGGCCGCCGCCAAGTTATGCTGGCAGGGCTGGGTGCAACGGCTGGCGCTACACTTGCCGCACCCGCAATTGCTCAGTCGAACCCGAGCTTGACTTGGCGTATGCCGACGACATTCGGGCGGAACCTCACCGCGCTTTATGGCTCTGCCGAACTTTTTACACGCGTGGTCAATGAAATGACCGAGGGCCATTTCACGATCCAATGGTTCGGTCCGGGAGAGCTTGTCCCGCCGCTCGGCGTCGCCGACGCTGTTGCCGAGGGAACTGTCGAAATGGGGCAGACAGCGGCATTCTACAATGTTGGCCAGAACCCGATCTGGGCCATCGCTTCAGGTCTCGTCTTTGGAATGAACGTGCGCGGGCACGCCGCCTGGCTGGTCAATGGCGGTGGCAGCGAGATCATGCAGGAGTTCTTTGACGAACAAGGCGTCCATGCTCTGTTCACCGGCAACACCGGGGCGCAGTCCGCAGGTTGGTTCCGGCAAGAGATCAACTCGATGGACGACTTCCAGGGTTTGCGAATGCGCATTGCGGGGCTGGCCGGCCAGGTCTTTGCAGAGGCCGGTGGGAGCCCGCAACAGATCGCGCCCGGAGAGATCTACACGGCCCTGGAGCGCGGTACGATAGACGGCACGAAATTCACTTCGCCCATCGATGACGAACAACTGGGATTTGCCCGCGTCGCGCCATACTACTATTGGCCAGGCTGGAACGATGGCGGCGTCGCCGTCCACAACTTCGTCAACCTCGATCTCTGGAACGATTTGCCCGCGCACTACCGTGCGATTCTGACAGCTGCCGCGGCACAGGCGGCCGAGTTTATGCAAACAAAATATGACGCCGAAAACCCGGCGGCCCTGCGCCGAGTGTTGGATGCCGGTGCGCAAATCAAGTTCCTGCCAGCCGATGTCATCAATGCACTGAGCGAAGCCTCGGACACCGTCTATGGACGGCTTGCCGATGCCGATCCTCGCTTCGCCGAGATCTATGACCACTACACGCGTTATCGCGAGGACCTCTACTATTGGTGGCGCGTGTCTGAGCTGCCCTACGACACCATGATGGTTCGCAAGCTCTTCAGTTGAGAGCTCTCGCGGGTGCGCCTTGCTCCTCCTCGGGGCGTGCCCGCTTGGTTTTTGCCATGACCGTCCTGTTGATCCTCAGCCGCGCCATCGATGCGCTTTCCACTTTCGTCGGACAGGCGATGCGTTGGGCCATCTTGGCTGCAGTTCTGATTAGCGCGAGCAACGCGATCTTGCGACGTACGCTGGCACTGTCGTCGAACGGATGGCTGGAAGTGCAATGGTACCTCTTCGGCGCGGTTTTCCTCTTCGGCGCTGCTTATACCCTGCGACGCGCAGAGCATGTTAAGATCGACTTTTTGCTCGCTCGGCTTTCGCCGAGAAATGCAGTTCGGGTCGCGCTCTTCGGGCATATCGCGTTTCTGATGCCGGTCTGTCTGGTGATGGTCGTGCTGTCCGTGCCTTGGGCCTGGGCATCAATTCTCTCAGGCGAGACATCCGCGAACGCAGGTGGTCTGCCTCTCTGGCCAGCAAAGGCCGCGATCCCGATCGGATTCGCCTTGTTAGCTGCGCAGACATTGTCGGAAATAATTCGTTCGATCGCGCAACTGCGCGGACATCTTCCCATGGATTTGACCGCCGGCATACAGCCGCAACCGACGGCCGATTCAACGGACCAGGGCTACCATGATTGAGATACTCGCTCACAACCTTGCTCCGATCATGTTCGTGACAGTCATGGGTCTCCTGATACTTGGCTATCCGGTCGCATTCACATTGGCGGCAGGCGGGCTGGGTTTTTTTGTAGTTGGGGTCTGGCTTTCGGATCTTTCGCCGGCCATCGGTCTTTCCTGGGACCTACTCAAGGCTCATCCTGAGCGCATCTTCGGCATCATGGGCAACGAGACGCTGCTTGCGATACCGTTCTTCACCTTTATGGGACTCGTGCTGGAACGGTCAGGAATGGCTGAGGATCTCCTAAAATCCGTCGGACAGATGTTCGGTGCAGTCCGGGGCGGGCTGGCTTACGCGGTGGTCGTGGTCGGTGCGCTTCTCGCAGCCACGACGGGCGTGGTCGCGGCCAGCGTCATCGCAATGGGACTGATCTCGCTGCCGATCATGCTGCGCTATGGGTATAAGAGAGAAGTTGTTGCGGGCTCGATCACCGCTGCAGGTGCTTTGGCGCAGATTGTGCCACCTTCTCTCGTTCTTATCGTTCTGGCTGATCAGATGGGCAGATCGGTAGGCGATATGTATCTTGGCGCGCTCTATCCAGCGCTTCTCCTAATCGGTGCTTACTGCCTCTACATTCTGTTACTCGGAACCTTTCGCGGCAAGTCCGTGCCCGCCCTGCCTGAAGAAGCGCGGGAGTTCGAAGGCGGTATCCTGTCCCTGATTTTAGTGGTCGCCGCCAGCTCCGTCGCTTACGCGCTGCTTAAAGCCTATGGTTTCACCGGCCTTCGGGACGAAGTACGCATCGTCTGGTCCGCAACACTGGCCGCGTGCCTTGCCCTTGGATTGTGCTTGGCCGATCGACGGTTGGGGATCGGGCTCATCTCGGATCTCGCCCAATCTGTCATCGTCTCTCTCCTTCCACCGCTGGCGCTCATCATGCTGGTTCTCGGAACGATTTTCCTCGGAATCGCTACGCCGACCGAAGGGGGTGCGATGGGGGCCATCGGTGCGCTGGCGATTGCGATACTGCGGCGGCGCCTGACCTTAGTCGTCCTGAACGAGGCTCTGGATTACACCGTTCGTCTTTCGGCCTTTGTAATGTTCATTCTGATCGGCGCGCGCATCTTCGCACTGACCTTCTACGGTGTGAACGGAAACGTGTGGGTCGAGGATCTTATGCTGTCGCTGCCGGGGGGCGCCGCCGGCTTCCTAATCTTCGTGACGCTGCTCGTCTTCATTTTGGGCTGTTTTCTCGATTTCTTCGAAGTCGCCTTCATCGTGATTCCGCTACTTGTACCAGTTGCCGTCGCGCTTGACATCGACCTTATCTGGTTCGGCGTGATCCTGGCCATCAACCTCCAGACATCTTTTCTGACGCCGCCTTTCGGGTTTGCGCTATTCTACTTGCGATCCGTCGCACCGTCGAAACCGTGGCGGGATGCGGTTTCTAATCGCATGCTAGACGGTCTGAGCACTGGGCAGATCTATCGCGGGGTGCTGCCGTTCATCGTCATTCAAATCGTCGTAATCGGCCTTGTCATCTGGCAGCCGGGTCTCGTGACGCACTATGCGGACATCGCGCCGGCACAAGAAGGTTCGATTGATTTTGGGACTGGCGGTGGTGGATTTGAGCTACCGTCATTCGATTAGGTGGCATTTAGTTACCCGATCTGGGTCGGGTTCGGAACACTGGGCGCGGTGATCTTCCAGGCAAGCCTTTCACCGGCAAAGCTCGCAAGCGTTGCGATCATCCTCGTCGGCGTTGTCAGCCTGAAGCTCACCGCCGCTGCCTGATCGGAGCCGACACATGAACAGAAGACAATTCACACTCGGCGCGCTCAGCGTCGCCACGGCAACCACACTTTATGGCCGCAGCGCTGCGGTGCAATTAGAAAGAGAACACCCCATGAAGCACACACAGTTCATCGCACGTCAGAAGCACATTCAATTGTCCGGCCTGGCGCATGATGCCATCGATATCGCTTACACGGATATCGGAGCCGGCCCGCCGCTGATCCTGATGCACGGGATCCCGACATGGTCTTTTCTCTACCATGAAGTGATCGATCGCCTTGCCGAGACCAACCGAGTGATCGCGCCGGATTTCATTGGCCATGGATCATCGGATCAGCGCGATGGATTGGATCGGTCGCTGCTTGCTCAGCGGGATATGATCTTGGCGCTGATGGATGCGCTCGGGTTCGAAAAAGCGACGCTGGTCGGCCACGACACCGGCGGCGGCGTGGCGCTCATTATGGCAGTCGAGAACCAGCATCGGGTTGACCGCCTCGTTCTGTCCAACATCGTCGCCTATGACAGTTGGCCGATCGACGACATGATCCATTTCGGCCACCCGGGATGGGCGAAAAAGTCGAATGAAGAAATCCGCGACTTCCTGGTCGGTGGCTTCAATGACGGCCTATCGCGCAAGGATCGCCTCACGCCTGAGTTCGTTGACGGTATCGTCGCGCCTTACATTACGGACCGCGGCAAGGTCAGCCTGATCCGCAACGCCTCCAGCCTAAACACGAACCACACGACGATGCTTATCGGACGGCACGAGACGATCCGGGCGAAGACGCTGCTCGTCTGGGGCGAAGACGATCCCTGGCAACCGATCGCGGACGGGGAAAGACTGGCGCGTGAGATCCCCGACGCGACATTGGTCCGCGTGGCAAACGCTTCACACTGGATTCCGCAGGACGCTCCAGAGGAATGGCTCGCAAGTGTCCAGCCGTTTGTCAGTGATACGTAAGGCACCGCTGTGTTGCCAAAGCTGGAGGATATTGAGAGCTTTCTGCGGGTCGCGGAAGCTGGCGCTTTTCGTCGGGCCGCCTCAGAAGCTGGTGTTGGTCAATCGACACTCAGTCGACGTGTTCGACGAATGGAGGACCAGCTAGGCGTATCGCTGTTTGAGCGAAGCTCCGGCGGCGTTCGCCTCACAAACGCCGGGCACGATTTTCGCGATCGAGCAATGGCCTTGATGAGAGGATTGGAGCGAGCGGTAGAAATTGCCGGCGATGCAGGTGTCGGAAAGAACGGCAATCTCGTGATTGGCACACTCGGCTCGCTTTCGTGTGGGGTGTTGCGATCGCTAGTGGAGAAGACAAAGGCACGATACCCCAAGCTGCGTCTTAAGCTCATAGAAGGCGTCCCCGAAGAACTGCTCAATGCGCTTCGCCGCCACGAACTTGATGTCTTATTTTCTCCCCGGAAAAACCGTGCTGAGTTTGTCGATTGGTTCACTCTGGCGACAGAGGATCTCTGCGCAGCGGTTTCCACAGATAGCCCGCTCTTCCTGCATGAAACCGTGCCCTGGTCTCAGCTAGCGTCAGAGCAGTTGATTATCAGCACTCGTGATCCTGGACCGATGATCCAGGCGGAGATATCAAAAGTGGCGCAGGAGAAAGGCACTGAATTGCGCTTGTCGGCTCATGAT
>JBCBDF010000087.1:0-8271 GCA_038529875.1 Pseudomonadota bacterium
CTGAGCAATGCTGTCTGCCGCGATCCCGGCGACCAGCACATTCGCGCCACCTTTAAGCGGCAGGACGCCGTCATTCTTGAGTATCACTTGCGACTTGGCCACCGCCTCGCGCGCGATCGCTCGGTGCGGAGCCATACCCAGCTTGGCGTATTCGCCTGCATTGGGGCGCTCGGACGGCCGCTTTGCATCGGGCCCAATCAATCCAGCGCGCATTTTCAGGCGCAGCACGCGGCCCGCCGCCTCGTCAACTCGCGCCATCGGAATGGTGCCATCGCGAACCTGCGCAACCAGCGTCTCGTGTAGCGCAACCGCATCGTCCGGGACCATATAGATGTCGAGCCCGGCGAGCAGCGACTGGGCGCAATCGCTGACCGTGCAGCCCTTGACCTGACCGTGACCGTTCCAGTCGCCAAAGACCAGCCCGTCAAAGCCCATTTCGCGACGCAGGACGCCGGTCAGCAAAGCCTCGTTGCCGTGCATCTTGCGACCATTGATCGAGTTGAAGCTCGCCATAATGGTCTCGACACCGGCATCGATTGCCGCCGGATAGGGCACCGCGTGGATCGATTTCAGCGCATCGATATCACCGTTGACGTCGCCTTGGTCGACCCCTTGCTCGGTCCCACCATCACCAAAGAAATGCTTGGCGGTTGCAATGACACGGCCTTTGCCGAGATAGTCGTCGGCCCCTTTGCGCCCTTGCAAGCCTTCAACCAGCGCAGCACCGAATTTGGCCACGATCTCAGGATCTTCAGAGTAGCTTTCATAAGTCCGGCCCCAGCGATCATCGCGAGCAACCGCAACGGTGGGTGAGAAATTCCAGTCGATCCCGGTGACTTCGATTTCGGTCGCGGTCGCGGCACCGATCTGTCGGATCAGATCGGGATCGCCGGTCGCACCAAGCGCGATATTGTGAGGAAAGATCGTGGCGCGCACCACATTAGAGTGTCCGTGAACTGCATCCGTGCCCCACATGGTCGGGATCGCCGGCTCGTCACCGGGAAGAGGCGCAGTCGAGGCGTCCCACATTTCATCGGCGAGCCGCAACCATTCTGATGCAGGCGCATACTCATCGCCATAGGGTCCGCCATTGCCGCCGTTGAGATAGCTGCCCCAGCGATATTCGCGCATTTCTTCTGCGGTAAATGAGTTGATCTGGGGCTGGATCAGCTGAGCGACTTTCCGCTCCAGGCTCATCCGGGTGAGCAATGCCGCGACCTGCGCATCCTCGCTGTCTACCGCAGCGACCGGCTGCGTCGCGCTTTCCACCGGCGCGCCAGCCTGCGGCACGCTCGCGCATCCCGCTAGCAAAGCCGCACTCAAAAGCCCGCACAAACCCTTACGCATGGCGAACCCGCCTTCCCTCATGTGAACGTTCCCAATTCAAAGCTACAGTGGCGTATTAGGAAATCAAGCGCCTATTTCGACTTGGAGACAGAAAACAGCAGAATGCTGGCCATCGCCGACATTACGGCAAGCAGGGCAAACAGGCCGGCAAATCCAAACACCGGGACCAAGCTGAGTGTCAGCCACGGCATGATCAGCGAGGGCACGGTATTCGTCAGGTTGAAGAAACCAAGATCCCGGCCGCGTGTTCTAGCCCGTGGCAGCACGCGCAGTGTCTGGGCTGAATGAAGCGCTAAAAAAACCGCTCCTGCCACTCCGAAAATGACATAGCCGGTAATGCCGCCCGTCAGCGTGTTGGAAAATGCCATTGCCGCAAGACCGACCGCGCTAACCAATGCCGCCCCCGCCAGTGGCAAGATCGGCTTGTCGTGCAGATCAGCCCAACGCCCCAGGGTCATGGCAACTGGGATAGCGATCAGCACCACCATGCTGAACAAACGCGCGGTTTCGCTCTCGCCAATCGCGGAATCGAGCGAGCGCAGCCACAACAGCAGGAAAGCGAACAAGGCCGCTTCGGCGATCTGCACCAGCAAACGTGCAATCCACATGCGCAGCACCGCATTTCGCGATTTTCGAGCCAGCCTTTCCGTGTTGCTGAGTGGCGGCGACACATCCTCAACCAGCTCGGGCATTGCGATGGGTCGACCGAAAAGCAGCGCTGGCAAGACACACAGTGCCACCATCACAGCCACCACAATCAGCTGCGTTTCCCGCTCAAGCGCGAGCAGCGGAAGCGTGACCAAAGCGCCCGATAATCCGCCAATTGCCGGCGCGAATGACATCAATCCGCCAAGCATGCCCTTTTGCCGGTCTGGCACATAATCGCCTGCCATCGCGGCCAGCGGGCTGAGCATCATGTTCAGCCCGAATTGCCATAGCGCGATATGCACGAGCAGCGGCCCAAGCCGATCGACCTCCGCCGCAGTGACCAATGCCAGGCTGGAAAGCACGAGACCTGAGAAGATCAAGGAGCGGCGAGAGCGCGCCACATCGCTAATCCAGCCAAATCCGAGATTTGCAATGCTGGCAGCAATCGCTCCGACAAAGGCTATGTAAGACAGCCATTCGACCGCATTTTCGCCGGTGAGTTCGCTTACCCGGGCGGGCAACAAAAGGGTCAAGAAGGGGACATAGGCAATCGCGCCGCCGGCCCATGCGAGCCCATATAAGACCAAGAAACGCGTATGTTGCGGGGTGGCTTGCGCGGCTGCACCCGGTGCCTCACCCTGGGCCATGCCCTAGTTCTTTGGAGGCGCGACCGAGGATCGCTCGATCAAGCGACCAGGCACGATAATGCGCTCCTCGGGCAGGTCTTCGCCTTTTTGCGCAGCGATAATGAGCTCAACCGCCTTGGCCGCTGTTGCAGCAACAGGTTGATCGATGGCAGTCATCGGCGGCCGGGTAAAGCGGGTGCTCGGCGAATTGTCAAAGCTGATCAACGATAGATGCCCCGGCACATCCAGGTCGAACTCGCGGGCAGCATCCAGCGCGCCATGCGTCATCTGGTCATTGCTGGCGATAATTGCGGTCGGGCGCGGATCATTGCTCAACAGTTCTTGAGCTGCGAGCTTGCCCGAAGCGAAACTGAAGTCGCCCTGCGCCAGCAAGCCATCGGTTGGATAGCCATGAGAGGCCATGGTCGCGCGCCAGCCATCAACGCGCCATTGGCTAAGGCTGTATTCGTCGGGCCCGGCGATAAAGCCAATCCGCGTGTGCCCCATTGCAATCAGGTGCTCCGTTGCGAGACTGGCGGCCCCTTCATCATCCATTGAAACCGGAATCCCATGGCCGTTGCCCAGCGAGCCGATCCTTACGAACGGAACATTTTCGCGCGCCAGCAGACCAACGATCAGGTCATTATCGGAATGCGGCGGGGTCAGGATCACCCCATCCGGTTGAAGCGAAGCCAACGCAGCCGACAGCTCGCGCTCGACATGGTCACTATGCGTATCGACCAGCTCGACCAGCATCCGATAGCCATGCTCTGCGCTTTTCAGCATCCCACCCAGCAGCATCTGATCGACCCAGTCATTGCCCTCGCGCGCGCGCCAATCGGCAATCGTCCGTTCGCGATCATTCAAGGCGAGGATCAGGTAGGAGCGTGAGCCGCTCATCCGCTGTGCGGCGATCGAAGGGACATAGCCGAGCTTATCGATCGAGCTTTGCACCCGCTCCTTCATGGCCGGGCGAACATTGGGCTCGTCATTGATGACACGGCTAACGGTTTGCAGCGACACACCGGCATCGGCCGCAACATGCTTGATCGTTACAGATTGGCGCCGTCTCGCCATATCTCATTCGCCTCCTAAACAGTCTACATCGCTATCGTCTTGCTCGTCGCATTTCCAGACACGAACCCAATCAATTTCAAGGTTTTTTGGAAAACCTCTCTCATCCACTCCGCCAAGGCCGCGCCGTTCGGGCAATCCGCCACCGATTGCGAGGTTCAGGATAAGGTGAAAGCGTTGATCAAATGGCGCCTCGCGCTCATCCGACCCAACGCTCCACCAGGCGTCGGCGTCTTTGCGCGCGAATACCTTGCCGTTGAGGGTCCACTCGATCCGGCCCGGCGCCCAGATGATTCCGAACGTGTTGAACCCATCGAGCACTTCGGGCGCATACATTTCGCTGCTGTCGAGCGAATTTTCAGGCCAGAACCCGCCAAAATGCAATGTTCCCAGTATCGTGCTTTCGACACCCTCCGGGCACTCATCGCACGGGGTTCCAAGGTTGACCGCTTCCATTATGTCGATTTCGCCCGAGGAAGCCCAACCGCCATACACATTGTCCTCGGGCAGCATCCAGATGGCTGGCCACGTACCCTGCCCTTGCGGCAGCTTGGCGCGCACTTCGATCCGACCATATTTCCACGCCGCCTTCCCGCGCGTAACAAGCCGCGCGGAGGTGAAGGGTTTCGTGGCGGTCGCATCCAGATCGTCAGCCTCGGCGCGCAGATGCGGCGGCAATGCAGGGCCTGTATGTGTTTCGTTGCGGGCAGTAATTACCAGTTTGCCATCGCGGACCGAGGCGTTGCTCGGATCATCGCGATAGCATTGGCGCTCTTCATTGCCTCCGCCCCAGCAATCGACGTCGAAATCCCAATTGGTCCGATCGATCTCCTCGCCTTCGAATTCATCCTGCCAGACCAGCTGCCAACCTGTCTCTTCGCCGGGCTGACGCGCAGCGCCATCTTCGGGCAGCGAAACCCGCTCGATTTTCTCGTGCTTTTCCCCTTGCTGGCCTTGTGGAACTAGCTGGCACCCCACCAGAGCGACACCAAGCGCGAAAGCGGGTGCGCCAGCGCTCAGTTTTGTCTTCCAATCCATTCTGTCCTCACCTCCCACTTGCTGCATCCGGCCATCACGCAGCGTCCGACGGGGCGCACGTTCCCGTCAAAAAAGAAGGGGCCCTTGCGCGAAACAAAGGCCCCTCCATTCCCTCAACTAACCTTCCCCCAAAGGTTCAAAAGTCGAAGCGCGCCAAGAACGTGAAGCGGCGATCATTACGGAAAGCCGAGCGGGTAACCCGCGTGCCGTCGAAGTCGACGACCTGACTGGTTTCCGTAACTTCGTCGAGCAGGTTGACGCCCTGAACACCCAACTTGAGGTACTCAGTCACCGAGTAGAAGATCGACGCATCAAGCTGCCCCGTGTCCTCCTGCCAGATTGGCGAGAACGGGAAGATGTCATCGCGCGGCGTGATCAGGAACTCCGAACGCCAGTTATAGGCGGCACGAGCCGACAGCGGCCCCTTCTCGTAGAAGATCGTGGCATTGAACGCATGCTCGGAGATACCCGCCAAAGGCTGCTGGCCCACGAATGCACCGCCGCCAAGTTCGTTTGCTGCGGTGGTGATCGAAGATTGACCGACATCGGACAAGTTCGGGTTCGAGAAATCACTGCCATCCACGTAGGTATAGGTAAGCTGCGTTCCGAATCCGCTGAGCAGGCCAGGCAAGAAATCGAACGTGTGCTGATAAGCCAGTTCAAAACCCTTCAAGACCCCATCCTGAGCGTTGGACGGCCCTTCGACGGCCACTTCGACCGGAACACTCGCCTGGTAGATCACAGTCGAAAAGCCGTTGTCGATGAAACCGTCTACATCCTTGATGAAGCCGGACAATGTTACCGAGCCAACGTCGTCGAAATACCATTCGACAGAGAGGTCGTAGTTCCAGATTTCGACGGGCAGCAAATTCCTGTTACCCGTGGAAAGAGCAAACAGCGGACCGTTTGCGAGCGCATCAGCGCCGGCAGTCTCAAGTGCATTGGTGTTATCGCCAATGCCACCACCTGCGCGGAACAGTTGTAGATCAGGCCGCGCAATATTCTTCGACGCCGCAGCCCGGAACAGCAGGCCATTGCCTACGTCGAGCTTGGCATTGATGCTTGGCAGCCAGTGATCGAACCGAATCTTCCGATCATCGTTCAGAACTTCGCCGGTATGCGCCGCGGCAAATTCAGCCAGCCTTGCATCCGACAACGCACAATAGCCGCGCTGTATACCGGGCACGTCAGGTGTCGAACAAAGAGCCTGAAGCTCTGACACCTGCACGATACCGTCACCGTTTGAAACGCCATTAGCCGGATCATCGAACCGAGACGGATCAGGGAGGCCGATGCGGCCACCGCTCGTAATCTCGGTTTCGACGTACCTCAGGCCGATATTACCTTCGACATTCCAACCATTGCTGAAATCATGGCCGAAATCGACCCGCGCGTAGGCTGCGTTAGTTATCTCTGTGACAGTGGACACTTCACCCGGACAGAAGACCCCTTCGATGTCACAAGGAACGACTTCGCCTGTAAACTCGTCGACCCGCGAACGGCCATTTACGCCATAATTGAAGCGCTCAGGCGATTGACCGAATTCCTGGATCTCCGCGAACTGCTGGTCAGTAAGGCCCGAGAGGTATTCACCCAGAAAATCGTCACCGCCGAAATACCATGCCGCGCCATTCTCGATCGGAGTTGGAGCGTTGCCGCGTTGGAAATTGTCACCAAATGGGTTGCGATATTGAGCAAATGCCGGGAACTCATCGACATAAGCGCCACCAGCAATCGCGAATTCTTGCCCCGGCAAACCGGTGTAGAAACGACCCGGAATAAAGCCATTGCCAAATGGGCCAGGATTATTCGCCGGATCGCAACCCGGACCTTCGCCCCAAGGCGCGCAGCCAGCACGCCCAGCCCACGGAGCTGAAAGGTTGCCCCATGTGCTGAAATTGGTGTTGCGAGTTGTACGATCACGCTCGGCCCACCGCGCGCCAAAACGTGCGGCCTTGAAAAAGCCATCGTCACTGATGTCATATTCGGCATCGAAACGCAGGCTATCAAGAGAGCCTTCGTTCTTTTCGCGGCTATCGAGGCCGAACCAGTAATAAGTGTTGAAACCCGACGAGAAATAGTCGGCCTCTGCCCCCGGAGGCGCGATGAAGTTCACGCTTGGCACGCTGCCGGTAAGGTCGAGATCGACATTGGCCCAGGTACTGAGCGCACCGAATACGGAATCGCGAGAGAGATCAGAACTGATGGTTTGCGCTTCGAAATTTACCCGGAAGCGATCAGTGACATTCCACTGCACATCGAACGAGAAATCCTCGGTCGTGGAGTCCAATTCACGTAGGAAGCGCAGCGAATCAATCGGAATGCCGCCACGGCCAAACGGGTTGGCATACGCATCGCCCGGACGCTGGGTCAGGACGCCGCTCTGGAAGATGCCGTTCTCGTCAAACTGGAGCGTGCTGCCCGCTGCCGGGACCGGGAACAATGCCTCATCATCAACGCGAGCAATCAGTGCGTACTCTTCGGTGGCGAAAGTCGTATCAGACCGCAGCCATTCAAAGGTTGCGATGAAATCACCGGTCGGGTCTTCATACTGGACCACGGCCGACCAAGCTTCACGATCGCGATCGAGATCGGTGGTCCGCACGCCCGCGCCCTTGGGAACGAGGACAGCACCATCGGGCGGGAAGTTCGAGGCGTCGAAGTTTGGATCGCCAACGAAACCGCCGGAACCAACGGAAAGCGCGCGCAAGCATGGGCCATCCAGGGTTGGCGCGCGGTAACAAGGGTCGGCAACCTGTGACGCGTCAGTCCGGCTCTTCAGCTCCGACTTGGCGTAAGAAAGCTGGAAACCAAGCGAACCGCCAGCGGTCTCGACCGTGGTCGAACCAAGCAAGGAGAATTCAGGCGACCACTCTCCGCGAAGGTCTCCATAGTTTGCACCGATCGTGCCCGCGAGTTTGGTGCCCGGATTGTCGAGCGGCTTGCGCGTTACGAGATTGACGGTACCCGATGGGCCGCCCTCAATCATGTCAGCAGTGACGTTCTTGAACACCTCGACGCGGCCGAGCAGCTCTGGCGAGACATCGTTGAAGCTCAGGACCCGGCCACCGGTCGCAGAGAAAATGTCACGACCGTTCAACTCTGAACGAGCGAACGGCAGGCCGCGGATGATGACCCCGGTACCCTCGACCGAGAATCGGTCCGGGTCAGTGGTTTTCTCAAACCGACCAATGGTGATGCCGGGGATACGCTGCAGCGTTTCAGCAACCGAGCGATCGGGAAGCGCGCCGATATCTTCAGCCGTAACCGCATCAACAAATGTGTCGGCGTCACGCTTGATGTTCTGCGCATTCTCAAGCGATGCACGGAAGCCCGTCACGATGATCGTGTTTTCATCGTCGGCCGGCGCCTCGGCAGCCTCAGCCTCCTGATCTTGCGCTATCGCAGCAGGCGCCAGAGCCATCGAAATGGCCAGACCGGATGCGGTTGCAAGGATAGCTGAGCGACCCGAATCGAGCTCGAGCGAAAACGGTTTTTTGCGATTCACTTTTGGTTCCTCCCCAGGAAATGACGGTTG
>JBCBDF010000088.1:0-8270 GCA_038529875.1 Pseudomonadota bacterium
TCGATAAGCTGATGCCTTACCTCCATTTGCCGGTGCAGTCGGGCAATGACCGCGTATTGAAGGCCATGAACCGTTCGCATACCGCCGAGAGCTATTTGCGGCTGCTCGAGCGGTTCTGCGCAGTGCGCCCCGATATTGCGCTGTCAGGCGATTTCATCGTCGGCTTCCCCGGTGAGACAGAGGCCGAATTCGAAGATACGCTGAAGCTGGTGGATGAGGTCCGCTATGCGCAAGCCTATAGCTTCAAATACTCACCGCGCCCCGGAACGCCTGCCGCGACAATGGATGATCAAATCCCACAAGAGGTGATGGAAGAGCGGCTCGCGCGTCTGCAAGACCGGCTCAACCGAGATCAGCTAGCCTTTAACGAGGCCACGATCGGCCAGGAATGTGATGTTCTGGTGGAGCGCAAGGGCAAGCGCGATGGCCAGTGGCTCGGAAAATCGCCGTGGCTCCAAAGCGTTTGGTTCGAAGGGGAGGCGCAGATAGGCGATATGGTCCGCGTTGATTTAATCGAAGGAATGCCGAGCTCCATTCGTGGTGAATTAGTCGCTTCGGCCTGATTTTACGCTCGCCTGAGCGTTACAGCCGCATGACTTTCCACCGCTGCGTGACTCTCCCAAGCTTGCCTTGGCGCGGATCGGCCTTACCTTTGCGACTCAGGCTTTCGTGCACAGGCAAAGGAGCAGCGCTGCACACTCTATGGGTCGTAAACCAACAAAAGCAGCTGATTTCGCCCAAGAGCGGAAAATCTCGCCCGATCCCACTCCCGTTCGAGAATCGCGCCGCGCGCAGGCGGAAGTGACCTTTGAAAACCAGTCGCTGCTGGGGCCGCTTTTCGGACAATTCGACGCCAATCTTGTGCAGCTCGAAAACCGCCTGAGCGTGATGATCCATGCGCGCGGGGACCAGATCCTGATCGAAGGGCCGGAAGATAATGTCGCCCGCGCCCGCGACGTGCTGACCACCATGTATGACCGGCTGGCCAAGGGGCAAGACCTGGATGCAGGCGCGATTGAATCGCTGGTTGCGATGTCTAATGAGCCGACGTTGGAAGGGATCATTTCGGGCGACAAGGAAGCGCCGCCGATCATGATCCGCACCCGGCGCAAGACGATTGTGCCGCGCTCTGCGAACCAAATTCCTTATATGCAGCAGCTGGCGCGGGACGAGCTGATCTTTGCGCTCGGCCCGGCGGGTACGGGCAAAACGTATCTTGCGGTCGCACAAGCAGTAAGCCAGCTAATCTCGGGCAGCGTCCAGCGCCTGATCCTGTCGCGACCAGCGGTGGAGGCTGGCGAAAAGCTCGGCTTTCTGCCCGGCGACATGAAGGAGAAGGTCGATCCGTACCTGCGCCCGATTTACGACGCGCTGTATGATTGCATGCCGCCCGAACAGGTCGAACGCAGGATCGCCAGCGGTGAGATTGAGATTGCGCCGATTGCCTTTATGCGCGGGAGGACGTTGGCCGATGCCTTCGTGATCCTGGACGAGGCGCAAAACACAACGCGCGAGCAGATGAAGATGTTCCTCACCCGGTTTGGCCAGAACAGCCGCATGGTGATTTGCGGCGATCCGCGCCAGGTCGATATTCCCGGCGGTGACCGGATGAGCGGGCTGGCTGACGCGGTCGAGCGGCTCGAAGGTGTGGAAGGCATTGCGACCACGCGCTTCACCGCAGCGGATGTGGTGCGCCATCCGATCGTGGGCCGCATTGTCGAGGCCTATGAGGGGAAGGGTGAGTGATACCTTACTCCGTCGCCCCCGCGAAAGCGGGGGTCCCGCTTGATTGAATGAGCAAGAGTGGCTGGGTTTACATGATGTCAGACCGCTATCGCGGTGGTGTCTATACTGGTGTGACCTCGGAACTGCCGTTCCGTATTGGACAGTACAAGTCTGGTGCTGGCTCGCAGTTCGTCAAACGCTACGGCTTCACTCGCTTGGTTTACATGGGGCAACACGAGGAAATCGAAAATGCCATAGCGCGCGAAAAGGCGATAAAGAAATGGCGCAGAGCATGGAAAGTGGAACTGATTGAGGCCATGAACCCTGACTGGGCCGACCTTTACGAGACGTTGAACAATTGAGTGGAGCGGGATCCCCGCTTTCGCGGGGACGACGATAAGTTTGCAACTCGAAATTGACATTGAGGGATGGCCCTCTGGTGAGTGGGGGGCGCTGGCGATGCGCGCGGCCGATGCAGCGGCAGACCTCGCGCCCGAACTTGCGAACCCGCGTCTCACGACCAGCCTGCTGTTCACATCCGACGAAGAAGTGCATGCGCTCAACCGCGAGTGGCGCGACCGGGATAAGCCCACCAATGTTCTGAGTTTCCCTATGCTGGATCGCGAAGACTTGCTTGCCCTCGCGCCCCACGGACCGCCGGAGATGTTGGGCGATCTCGCGCTCGCTTATGGGACGTGCGGGCGCGAAGCGGATGAAAAAGGCATCACTGTCAAGCACCACGCCGCCCATCTGATCGTTCATGGCCTGCTTCACCTCGCAGGGTACGACCACGAAATTTCCGATGACAACGCCGACGCAATGGAGGCTCTGGAAATTGCAATCCTTGCAAAAATGGGTATCGCAGACCCATATCTTACGCCCAGCACTTAAGGAGCAATCCCGCGAAGGGCCCAAAACTGACAATGCCCGATTTACAGACGGCCGCGGGAGACGCGGAGAGTAGCAGCGGGCTGTGGGCCCGCTTTCGAAAACTGATTGGAGTCGGCGACGGCGATCGTTCCTTGCGCGCGCAGCTCGAGGAGGCGATCGACGAGCATGAGGGCGAGAACCGCGAGGCTGAGCCGGAAACGACCGAGGGCAATGGCGATCTTTCCCCGGTCGAGCGGCAGATGCTGCGCAACCTGCTGCATTTCAGCGAGCACGATGCGGACGATGTCGCGGTTCCGCGCGGCGAGATCGTAGCGGTCGATGCGTCAACCAGTTGGGAGGATCTGGTCGCATCGTTCAGCGAGAACGGCCATTCGCGCATGCCGGTTTATCGCGAAACGCTCGATGAAGTGATCGGCATGATCCACATCAAGGACGTGTTTCCCTACCTTGCAAACGGCAAGCCGCCGCCCAAGGACTGGACCACGCTGATGCGTCAGCCGATTTATGTGCCGCAGGTGCGCGGCGCGCTGGATGTGCTGGCTGACATGCGGGCGCGGCGGGTGCACCTTGCCGTGGTGCTGGATGAATTTTCGGGGACTGATGGCCTCATCACGATTGAGGATCTGGTAGAGGAAATCGTCGGCGAGATTGAGGACGAGCATGACGAAACGCCAGAGGCGTTGATCGTCCCAATTGGCGAGGGGATGTGGGATTGCGATGCTCGTGCAGAGCTCGACGATGTTGCCGAAATGGTTGATCCGCAGCTGGCTGAGGTTGAGGAATCGGTCGACACTTTGGGCGGGCTTGCCTTTGTGCTCGCCGAGCAAGTTCCGTCGGTCGGCACCAGGCTGGAACATCCGAGCGGTTGGCGGATTGAAGTAACAGCGGCCGACGAAACGCACGTCAAACGGCTGCGCCTTCACGCCCCAATAGATGCGGAAAAAGCAAGCTAGCTAAGAATTGATCGCAATTAGTTCGATTTTTTGCATCCTTTTGGCTGTTCATTCGTAGCTCCTTAGAACAAGGAGTTTTGGATGCCTTCTCGTCGATTACCCCCTCTTCGCGCGCTCGAAGCTTTCATGCGAACTGTGCGCCTTGGTTCTGCCCGTGCGGCTGCTGAGGAAATCGGGCTGAGCCCGTCTGCGCTGTCGCGCCGGATCAGCAACCTTGAAGAATTCGTGGGCAAGAAACTGTTCACGCGGGCGCGCCAATCGATGCAGCTGACGGATGAGGGGCAGGCGTTTTATGAGGCGGTGAACCCGCATCTGGAATCGCTTGCGCGCGCGGTGGAGAGCCAGTCGGACAATATTTCGTTGCTGCGCCTGCGCCTGGGCGTGCTCCCCCTGTTCGGCAGCCAGCGACTGTTCCCGCGACTGGGCGAGCTGCGTAAGCGCCACCCGCTGCTGCATATCGACATCGACACCGGCCCGCATTTGGAAGACCGGGTTGGCGATACGCTGGATGCCGCGATTATCCTCTCGCAAGGGCCGAACACCGGGCTGCATGCGGTGCGGCTCGACCATAATCTCGTGCACGCAATTTGCAGCAAGGAAGTCGCCGCGAATATCGGTGACGCGGTCGATCAGGAAGCGTTGGAAAAGCAGACCTTCCTGATCCACAACGAGTTGCCGGCGAGTTTCGAAGCGTGGAAAAAAGCGCTCGGCATGGAGGAGATGGACCCTTCAGCGATCGACCATTACGATTCAGGTCAGCTGATGCTGGAGGCCGCCGCGCAGGGACTGGGCGTGGCCATCATGCACGATGACCATTTGCGCCGCGCCGCCGATAACCGCTTAACGGACCTGTATGGTCTCGAGGTCGAAAGCCCCTACAGCTATTGGTTCGTATGCAAGCCGACCGCGCTGGAGCTGCGCCCCGTGCGGCTGTTCCACGATTGGTTGGTTCGTGCGGGGCTGTAATCCAGCCCGCAGCGAACCGGCGAGAGCTTGCTAATCCGCTTTTTCGTTCCGCTCGACTGAGTTAGCGGCCGCTTCCGGCGCTTCGTAACGAATGGGCGGAACCGTATGGCGGAAATCGCGCAAAGGCTTCCCCAATGTTTCCAGCAGCTCTTCTTCGATCCGCCGCCGCGCTTCTGCACCGATTTTCTTGCGTCCGTGAAAATCCTCTGGGCTAAAGGGTTCGAGGAAATGCAAGCGCAGTTTGAAACTGCCAGGTCGGGCCAAAACGCGCTTGGCATTGTTCAACCCGCTTTCATCCCCGATCCAGCCGATTTCTTCTGCAACCTCGCCATAATCGAGCAGGACCGGTTGCACCATTACGCCAGGTGGCGGCGGTTCCAGCACGCTCAACATGCTGGTTTTGAAGGGCAGCAATGACTGGCCATCGGTCGTCGTGCCTTCCGGGAAGACGGTAACCGCCCAATTGTCCGAAAGAGCTTCCTTGAGCGCGTTGATTTGTTCAGCGACACCCATGCGATGTTCGCGCTTCACGAAAACGGTGCGATTGAGCGATGCGAGCCAGCCGACCAGGGGAGCCTCCGCCAATTCGGCCTTGGCCACAAAGGCGGTGCCGCACGCGCCAGCCATAGACAGGATGTCGAGCCATGACAGGTGGTTTGCAACGTAGAAAACATCGCGCTTCAAATGGGTGCCGATCACTTCGACCCGCGCGCCAGAAACCCATGCGGCATAGCGCAGGAAGTACATTGGAATAGGCGAGCCGTAGGCAAAAATGCGCCACAGATAATGCACCGGCACGCAAACCAGCACACCGAGCGCCAGCAAGATTGTGCGAAAAACCACGCGGATCCAGCCCATCGCCGACAGCGGAGTGGTTTTGCCGTGCATCGCGTCGATGCGTCGCTCGCGATCGAGCCGCTCTCGCTTAGTCGTCACGATTGAGGCGCACGCCGTAGAGTTCCATCCGGTGGTCGACCAGGCGATAGCCCAGTCGCTCGGCGATTTGGCGTTGCAGTGATTCCACTTCGGGGTCGACAAATTCGACAACCTTGCCGGTCTCGACATCGATCAGGTGATCATGGTGAGCCTCTGGCACGGGCTCATAGCGTGAGCGGCCATCACCAAAATCGTGCCGGTCGAGAATGCCGGCCTCTTCGAACAGGCGGACCGTGCGATAGACCGTGGCAATGGAAATTTTGGGATCGATGGCAGATGCGCGGCTGTGCAGCAATTCGACATCGGGGTGGTCATCGCTCTCTGACAGCACTTTGGCGATAACCCGGCGCTGCTCAGTGATGCGCAGGCCCTTTTCTGCGCATAATTGTTCGAGATCGATCTTCTGCTGCACTCTTTACTCCGCCAGCTGCGCTGCCCCGCGTGAAAACGGGACTGTCAAAACAGGGTTTGCTGGGATGAAACCCGAGCGACTAATGCCCCTTTATAGACGGTATGCAGATAGCTCAAGGCGAGGGCAAAATTGGCCGCCGTCCACAGCCTAGCAACCAATACCAAGGCGGGCGACGCAACCGCGCCGCCCCCACTCGATATGCGATTACTTCTTTTTCCCGCGACCGCGCCCTTTGGCAGGCTTGCGGCCAAGACCGATACTCTTGGCCAGTTCGCGGCGCTTTTCGGAATATGCGGGTGCTACCATTGGATAGTCAGAAGGTAGGTTCCAGCGTTTGCGATATTCATCCGGGGTCATGCCATAAGCGGTCATAAGGTGCCGCTTGAGCATCTTCATCTTCTTGCCGTCTTCAAGGCAAACGATGTAGTCCTTCTTTACAGAAGATCGGATCGACACCGCTGGTTCGGGCCGTGGCTCTTCTTCCACTGCATCTTCGCCGAGGCCGGAAAGCGCGGAAAATACGTTGGTGATGAGCGACGGGACATCGTCCACATCCACATCGTTGTTGCTGACATGCGCGGCGACAATGTCGCTGGTAAGCGTGATCAACGTCTCTTTCATCTCAATTTCAACATCTTCCATAAGAGTCCCTCTTCTCTTTTATGTATTCGGATTTTTCCGATGTCTTCGCACATGAACCAGCTCTTTACGCAATGCAATAGGATCAACAGCCTGTTCTCGACAAAATCAATGTATAAAAGAGCTAGAATAACTCTAAATTGATCTACCAAAAGTAATCGCATCTATGCGTTCGCCATTTTGCAGGCGATAATAGTTCGGTCGTTCCCCTATGGGTTTAAAGCCAACCTTGCGATAGAGGTGGACCGCCGGGTTGCCCCGTCGCATCTCCAGAAAAATTCGCTCGGACCCGCGTTCGCTTGCTTTGGCAAAGAGCTGATTGATTAGGGTTTGTGCGAGGCCGCGTCCGCGACAATCGGGGTGCACGGCAATAAGCAGCAATTCCTCTTCGCCCGGTGCGGCGCGAGTGAGCACAAAGCCGGCAACGCCCGCTCCGTTCGGTTCTCCGCTTTCATCCACGATGGCGCCGTCGCGATCGACCAGCAGGGCATGCGTGTTGGACAGGGCGAGAGCATCGTTGATCTGGCCGCGGTTCCACGCCTCGCCATAGGCGGGGTCGAACGCCGCCTCCATGACTGCCATGATGTGATCGATCCGCCGCGTCAGGGTGTTCATGATGACGCCTTTTGCCCTTGGGCCTGCTGCGCCTGAGGTTTTGCATCGGGCGCGCGTCCATAGATCGGGGTCAGATCGCGGGTAAGCTGCGTTTCGTGCAGCAGATACGTTTTGCTGGCATCCGGCAGTAAGTGCAGCGCGCGTTTGCCGTTCGCAAACATCGCCGTCAGTTCCTCTGCGCGGTTGCCGACAATTGTATCATGCTCGCAAGCGGCCTTGGCCATTTCTGGCGAGAGTGAGCGCACCTCGTCGCATCCACCGCCTGCGTCGAAATTCTGCACAAACCATTCGCCATGCCCGCCATTCATGCACACGGTTACCCCGCGCGGATTGGGTTGCCAGGCACTCACGGCAACAAGCGCAAGCGTGGGGTAGCCCAGCACTTCTGAGCCCCACGCGACACCCAGCGCGCGCGCCGCCGCTATTCCGATCCGCACGCCGGTAAAGCTGCCCGGGCCCAGCGAGACAAGTATGCGATCTGCGCGCCCCTTGTCAGGCAGCTTGGCAATCATGGGAATCAGGCGTTCGGCATGCCCGCGTCCAAGCTCGACATGTTCGTTTGCCAGCAGCGTGCTGTCTTCGAACAGGGCAACAGAGCAGGCTTCGCTGGCCGTTTCGATCGCGAGAATACGCATAGCGATGCGATGCCCCAGAGAAGTCTCGCTCGCAAGCTAAGAAAAGTGTAGCGGTGCCCGCAAGCCAAGAAAAATGCGGCCTAAATGATCTGGTTGAACGTGCCGAAGTCGGGGCGCGGGGAGCGGCCAAAGATGCTTTCAGGATCGCCATAGCCGATCGAGCAAATCCAGTCCGCCTTCACGCGTGGCTGGTCGGCGAAGAATTCGGCTGACACGCCATCAAGGTCGACGCCCGACATCGGCCCGCAATCGAGGCCGATCGCGCGGGCGGCTAGCATCAAATATGCGCCTTGCAGCGCGGAATTGCGCTTGGCCCCGTCAATCCGGCCCGCCTCGTCGCCTTCAAACCAGGACTTCGCATCGGTATGCGGGAACAGCTCTGGCAGATGCTCGTGGAAATCAATGTCGTAGCCGATGATCACGCAGGCAGGTGCATTGATGACCTTCGGCTTGTTTGCATCCATCGCATGGGCGGCGAGCCGCTCTTTCGCGTCGCTG
>JBCBDF010000089.1:0-8219 GCA_038529875.1 Pseudomonadota bacterium
CGGCCTTTCTGCTTTGGCTGCAAGAGGTCAGCGTATCAAGCGCCTTGCGGCGCGGCCCCGCCCTTGTCGTCTTTCGAGCCGAAGCGCTTCCCGGCTTTGGGAATGGCGGAACCATGGGCAGGCTGCACAACTGCCGGGCCTCTGGGCTCATCGGGTCGGTCCATCTTGCCAGTCTCAAGCAATTGCTTGATTTCGTCCCCGGTAAGAGTCTCGTACTCTAGCATCGCTTGTGCGAGCAGGTGCAACTGGTCCTCATGCTTCTTGAGGAGGTCGGTGGCTCGTTTGTGCGCACCTTCAACCAGGCCTTTGATCTCGGCATCAATTAGCTTGTTGGTTTCGGCCCCGCCCATTGTGCGAGCGGTCTGCCCCATGCCGAGATAGCCTTCCTGGCTCTGCTCATACTGGAGCGGTCCGAGCTTCTCCGACATGCCCCATTTGGTCACCATGTTGCGGGCCAGATCGGTTGCGTACTGAATGTCCGAGCTTGCGCCTGAACTCACCTTGTCGTGACCAAAGATCAGCTCTTCGGCAACGCGGCCACCCATGCTGACCGAGAGGTTCGCATGCATTTTATCGCGGTGGTACGAATAGCTGTCCCTCTCTGGCAAGCGCATGACCATGCCCAATGCCCGGCCACGCGGAATGATCGTTGCTTTGTGGATCGGGTCAGACGCGTCCTCATGCACCGAGACGATTGCATGACCAGCCTCGTGATAGGCGGTCATCTTCTTCTCGTCTTCGGTCATGACCATGCTGCGGCGCTCGGCGCCCATCATGACCTTGTCCTTCGCGTCCTCGAATTCCCGCATCGCCACCAAACGCTTGTTCCGACGCGCAGCAAGCAGGGCAGCTTCATTGACAAGGTTCGCGAGATCCGCACCGGAGAAACCTGGGGTGCCGCGCGCGATTGTGCGTGGGTTCACGTCTGGCGCAAGCGGAACCTTCTTCATGTGGACGCCGAGGATTTTCTCGCGGCCGTCAATGTCAGGAATCGGTACGACGACCTGGCGGTCGAACCGGCCCGGACGCAGCAGCGCCGGGTCAAGCACATCGGGGCGGTTCGTTGCCGCGATGATGATGATGCCTTCATTGGCTTCAAAGCCATCCATCTCGACCAGCAATTGGTTGAGCGTTTGTTCGCGCTCGTCGTTAGAGTTGCCCAGGCCATGTCCACGCGAGCGACCAACTGCGTCGATCTCGTCGATGAAGACGATGCACGGCGCGTTCTTCTTTGCCTGCTCGAACATGTCGCGCACGCGGCTCGCGCCAACGCCTACAAACATCTCCACAAAGTCCGAACCAGAAATGGTGAAGAATGGCACGCCCGCCTCACCTGCGATGGCACGCGCAAGCAGCGTCTTACCAGTACCAGGCGAGCCGACAAGCAGCGCGCCCTTTGGAATCTGGCCACCAAGTTTGGAAAAGCGCTGCGGGTCTTTCAGGAATTCGACGATCTCTTCCAGCTCTTCACGCGCCTCATCAATCCCTGCGACATCTTCGAAGGTTACGCGGCCTTGGCGTTCGGTCAGCATCTTGGCCTTGGACTTGCCAAAGCCCATTGCGCCGCCGCCGCCGCCCTTTTGAACCTGCCGCAATGCGAAGAACGCGATGCCCAAAATGAGGATAAAGGGTAGGGCTTGGATCAGTATGACCCACAGCACATTCATCTGCTCCGGCGCTTCACCCGAATATTTGACCTCGTTTTCATCGAGCAATTGCGTGAGTTGGTCGTCTCCCGGCACAGGAACGGTTGAGAACGTCTCATCGCCATTCTTGAGCTTACCAGTGATCAGATCGGGCGCGATCTGCACCTCAGCCACCCTGCCCTCAGTAACAGCTTCGCGGAATTCCGAATAGCGCATCTGTTGGCCTGGTGCGCCAGCGGAATTGCCAAACATGGACACCGCTAAAAGCAGCGCCATGAAGATGCCGCCCCAAATCATCAACTGTTTAACCCAAGGATTCGGGTTCTCTGGTGGGGTTTGCTGCGGGTCGTTTTCGTCGCTCATGCGCTCAGATTCCTTGTTTCCACCCGAATATGTAGGTGAGCATGGATGAATGGCAAGTTAGACTCGCCCTAGCTCGGTCATGAAAACCTGCGAACAGAGTAATCAGTCTTTGCGATCTAGAGCCTGAATTATGGCTTCAATTAGCCAGGTATGCTCTCAGGAAGACCCTAACCGCGCCATCAATCCGCGCGTCACTGGCTTCTTTCGAGACCGATTCCCCAAACCGCCGTTCCAAATCGCCCATTCCTTTACACATCGAAACAAACTGCTCGGCCGCAAGTTCCGGGTCAGGCACCCTTAAATCACCTTGTGCGTCGGCATGAGCCAGGAAAGCGCTGAATGCCGCCTTCATACGCCATGGACCCGCTTCAAGAAATGCGCGTCCGATAGCAGGCTCTTGCTCAGTCTCCGCCGCAATACGGCGTTCAAACTGGATCATTTCAGGCCGATTCAGAAAGGCAGACATGGCTCCGCCAATCACTTTGAGCCGGTCGGCGATGGAAGCGCCAACCGAAGGATCAAGCGAGAAGTAGCTGCGCATTTTCTCGCATTCGTGTTCAACTGCGGCAGCAAACAGCCCGCTCTTGTCACCAAAATGATTGTAGACCGTGACCTTTGAAACGCCCGCCGCGGCGGCAATCTGTTCGATCGAGCTCGCAGCGAATCCGACATCGAAAAATGAGCGCGCGGCCGCTTCGACAATCACCATCTGCTTGGCGAAGTCGACAGGCCTGCCGGTCTTTTTCTTGAGCTGGGTTGACAAAGTGAACGGCCCCGTTCAATTAAACGCTACCGTTCAATAATGGATGAACCAACCTAAATACGCAACCCTCTCTCGCTGAAAAGGTTCCCCCGACGTGCTTTGGATTGCGATTCGAATGCTGACCGGCGACGCTCAGAAATTCTATGGGCTGCTGTTCGGAATCGGCTTCTCCACGCTCTTGATCACCCAGCAATTGACGATTTTCGTCAACTTGATCGAGCGTGGTGCCAGCGGCGTCTACAATGTCCCGACCGCTCAGGTTTGGGTCATGGACCCTGTCAGCCGCACGACCGATGTGAACTACGCCATGCCAGCAACAGCGCTCGATCAGGTGCGATCGGTGCCTGGCGTCGAATGGGCCGTGCCGCATTTGCGAGCAACAGCGGCGGTACGCACGCGCACGGGCGATTTGGAAGGCGTGGCAATCATCGGCGTTGATGACACAACCTTGATCGGCCTGCCCAAGCGCATGGTGGAAGGTTCGCTCGATGTCTTTGCACAGCCCGATACAGTCGTGATCGACGATGTAGGCATCAACAATTTGTTCGAGAACGGCATCGACCCGATTGGCCAAAGGCTGGAGCTAAACGACCAACGCGCAGTGATCCGGGGTGTCGCAGATGCGATCCCCAGCTTCACCAGTCAGGTCACGCTTTACACCAAATACAGTCAGGCCCTGAATTATGTACCCGGCACGCGCAACCGCATGAGTTTCGTGCTCGCGGGCGTGGCGGATGGGGAGAGCGCCAGTGCAGTCGCCGACAGGGTTGAGGCGCAAACGGGCCTCAAAGCTGAAACTCGCGATGAGCTTGCCCAAGCCGGGGTTGATTTCATCATCGAGAATACAGGTATCCCGACGAATTTCGGGATTACAGTCATTCTCGGTTTTGTCGTCGGCGTCGCAATTGTGGGGCTGACTTTTAGCCTGTTCATCCGCGACAACATCAAGCAATTCGGCGCCCTGAAAGCGATCGGCGTGACCAACGGGAAGATCATTCGCATGGTCGGTGTTCAAGCTGGTCTGGTGGGCTTCATCGGCTATGCCATAGGCGTGTTGGGCACCGTTGGGTTTCTATCAGCATTTTCTGGTAACCCGTTTTTCAAGGGGTTTTATATCCCCTGGCAGATACCCTTGATCAGCCTCGGCTCGGTAATCGTGATCCTTGCGATAACCGGCTTTATTGCTATTCGCAGCGTGCTGAAGACTGAGCCTGCGGCGGTGTTCAGATGAGCGAGATTATGGACACAAGCGCCATCGGCGGCTGTCCGCCTGAAGCTGCAATCTGCGCGCGCGGCATTGTGCGTGATTTCGAGGCGGGACAATCAACCATCCGTGTGCTCCATGGTATCGGCACCGATATCAAGCCTGGTGAAATGACGTACGTCGTCGGCGAGAGCGGATCCGGCAAGACAACACTAATCTCGATCATGTGCGGCATCTTATGGCCGACGGAGGGCGAGGTGAAGGTGTTCGGCACGGACATCTATCAGCTTAGCGACACTGAACTGGTCAATTTCCGGCTCAACAACATCGGTTTTATTTTTCAGCAATACAACCTGATCCCCTCCATTGATGCCGCTGCCAACGCGGCTGTGCCACTCATTGCTAAGGGCATGGCCGTGGAGCCTGCGCGCCAGAAAGCAATCGAGCTGCTTGATGCGCTCAATATCGCCGATCAAGCGAACAAGTTGCCGAAGCAGCTTTCCGGCGGGCAACAGCAACGCGTCGCCATCGCTCGCGCACTGGTTCACGAGCCGCGGCTGGTCGTCTGCGATGAACCAACCGCCGCACTCGATGCCAAATCTGGGCGGCGCGTGATGGACCTTCTGCGCGAAGTTGCTGTCGCCAAAGACCGCGCCTGCATCATTGTGACGCACGACAACCGCATCTTCGATCTCGCTGACCGCATCCTTGTGCTTGAGGATGGGCGGGTCACGCATGACGGCACCGAAATGCCGGACGATCACTAGAACAATCCCAGCCCTCTCGAGGACAGCCATGGCAATCCTACCTGAAAACTTCAGTTTCTCCCGTAAGGCCCTACCTATTCTTGCTGTGATAGGCCTGATTGTAGCCGTCTATTTCATTTTCACCGGTCTGCCCGACCGTGAATTGTCCGAGCCCGATCGCGAACCGCCGCAGGCTAGAGGCGAGCTCGCCAATTCCGCCCGAGTGGCAGGCGCGGGGCTGGTTGAGCCCTCCAGCGAGATTATCGACATAGGCTCGGCATTGTCCGGGTTGATTGCCGATCTGAGAGTGCAACCAGGGGATTTTGTCGACAAGGGACAACCGCTATTTGTCGTAGATGACCGGGCCGTTCGGGCCCGATTGCAAGAAGCGAATGCGGCAATTGGCGAGGCCGGAGCGGCCATCCGCGAAGCCCAAACCGCCCGTCAGACGGCGCAGCGACAACTAGCACTTTATCGCAATATCGACGACCCGGCGGCGGTGAGTCAGTCAGAGGTGATCCGCGCCGAAGGCGACGCAGAAGCCGCCGCAAGCCGCCTTGATCTCGCACGTGCGCGCCTGAGCGCCGCTCAAGCCGGCGCCGGCAGTGCGCGTACGGAATTGGGTCGCCTCACGGTGCGCGCACCAATTGCCGGGGAAATCCTTGCCGTGAACATCCGGCCTGGCGAGTTTGTCTCAACGCAGGGCGGCAGCTCTCAACCTTTCATCCAGATGGGCGAGACGCGCCCACTGCATGTACGCATTGATGTCGATGAGAATGAGGCAGTGAGGCTCGAAATGGGCGCGGAAGCGACGGTAAGCCCGCGCGGTGCAGCCGACCAGCAGGTGAAAGCGAAGTTCGTTCGCGCGGAGCCGCAAGTTGTGCCCAAGCGTCAGCTGACCAATAGCGCTGCTGAACGTGTCGACGTCCGGGTGTTGCAGATAATTTACGAACTACCCGAAAGCGACATCTTCCGCGTCGGACAGCAGGTTGATGCCTTCATCCCCGCTCGCGACAATAACACCGAGACAGCCGAAACCGCTGCTCAACAAGAGGAGTAGCCCAATGCCTGCTCTTCCTCCCCGCCTATGCGCAGCAGCGTCGGCTCTTGCCCTCAGCGCCTGCGTCGCAGGGCCGCCGCCGGAAATAGCCACTCCCACCCCTGAACTGCCGGACACATTCTTCTTCGCTCCATCCGATACGGCCAAGGCAGAACTGGCTCAGCTACTGCCGAGCGGCGACCCTGCGTTCCAATCCCTCTCCGAGAGCGCGCTGAAGAATGCCCCTAGTCTAGCAGAGGCGCTTGCGCGGATCGACGCAGCGCGAGCGGGCGCAAAAGGCGCCGGAGCCCGGCGATTGCCCCTGGTGACTGGTGACGCCTCCGTCACGGGAACACGCATCAACCCCAATCAATTTGGCGATGGCGCAGCACAAGGCGGCTTTATCGATACCGAGCAAGTCCAATATGGCGCGAACATTGCCGCAAGCTGGGACGTGGACCTTTTCGGGAGGCTCAAAGCTCAAGAACGCGCTGCGATCGCGCGAATTGATAGCGCAAGCGCGTCCGCCAATGCGGTGCGAATTGCGCTCATTTCGGAAATTGCAACCAGCGTCATCGATTGGCGCACACTGACCGCGCGCGAGGCGGAATTGCAGAGCGACGTGCGGGCCGCGACCCAACTGGCAAACCTCGCCAAGACACGCGAAGATGCCGGCCTCTCGCCAGGATTTGACCGGGTGCGAGCAGAAGCCGCTGCCAGCGCTTCGCGATCACGTTTGGCAGCGCTTGAAAACGACCGTGTTCGGATCATTGGTCGGCTTGTCACTCTGACGGGGCAACCAACAGGCTTCATCAATCAGGCGTTGTCTACATCGATCACCCTCTCTGATCAGCGCGCTCCTGCACCCGCGGCCCTCCCCTCGCAATTACTCGCTAATCGACCTGACGTCTTGGCGGCGTCGGCCGAATTGGCAGCGACGGATGCCGACCTGGCTGCTACTGCTCGACAGCGCTTTCCGCAGTTTACTCTCTCTGCCGTTCTTGGGCTGCTGGCATTCAATCCAGCTGACATATTCGACGAAGATTCGCTTGTGGGTTCGCTAAGCGCTGGCCTGGCTGCACCGCTGCTCGATTTCGGTCGTATCGAAGCTGAGATAGATGGCGCGGCGGCGAACAAGCGCGCAGCCTTCGCTGCCTATCGCGGGGCAGTCTTCCAGGCATTGGGTGAGGCAGAAACAGGCTATGGGCTCGTCGAGGCTACTGATCGCCAAGCCGATCTTGCAGGCCGCGAGCGTGACGAATTGCAACGCGCGGCACGGCTCGCGGACACTCGCTATCGCGCAGGCCTCGCGGATTTCCTCACGGTCCTTGAAGCGCGCCGGGCGGCCGATGACAGCGGCGCGCGCGCAGCCATCGCTGCCGGCGAAGCGCAAAGGGCGCGTGTACTTTTGTGGCTGGCACTTGGCGGTGATCAGCCTCAGAGCAGTATTCGCTCGAACAGCCAATAACTTGCGGTAATGCCGATCGCGTAGGTCGCGAATTTCAAAGCCGGTGGTTCAGCTCTCGGCGCAAGCTTCGCAATAAGCGCGCGAAGGACAAGCACCGCAGCGATCACAAGCAACTGACCAGCCTCCACACCGATATTGAAGGCGAGCAGTGCAGCAGGCACTTCGCCTGCTGGCAAACCGATTTCCGCCAGCGCCCCGGCGAACCCAAAACCGTGGAGCAGTCCAAAGCCGAAGGCGACCAACCACGGCGCCCGTCTTGTCCACGTTTTTCGCTCGGGGTGTCGGATAGCCTTGGCCAACTCCACTGCGAGAAACACAATCGATAGAGCGATCAGCGCCTCGACTGGCCGGCCGGGCAACCCGGCATAGCCGAGAGTTGTCGCGACAAGCGTAATCGAGTGAGCAATCGTGAAGGCAGTCGCCGCTTTTATCACCGACCAAGCGCCGCTGACGAGCAATACCAGCGCGATGACAAACAGCAAATGGTCCCAGCCCAGCAGGATATGCTCAACACCAATCGCGAAATAGCTGCGCGCGACCTGCCACCGGCTGGCTCCCGCCGCGATTATGGCAGTCGGCGCAGCTGCCGTCAGGCGAAAAGTCTGCGGCGAGGCATCAAACGGCACCACGCGTAGCAGCGCGTCCGAGCTGCCGAGCAATTCCTCCAAGCCCACTGGCCGACCCGCAAGTTGGCCGTCGCAGGTCAATTCCGCATGACCAAATTGCGCAAGTGGAGCCATGCGAACGACGGGAGGGTTCGCAAATGAGCAATTTTCCGGGATCACTGGTATCTGCGTATTGGCCTCGCCGACGGGCGATCTCGAAGCGGCAATTGGCAGTTTCCAATCGAGCGACCATTCGCCCGGTTGTCGCTCGGATAACTCGATGACTGCCGGGCGCAATTCGTCAGCATAGGCTGGTGAGCCAACCCAGGCAGTTAATAAAGCGAGCAATATCAAAGGTAATCGGGCAAGCGCGCTCACTTGGTTA
>JBCBDF010000090.1:0-8190 GCA_038529875.1 Pseudomonadota bacterium
ACCGGATCGTCTATTTCGGCTTTGCCTATTGCCCCGACATTTGCCCCACCGATGTGCAGCGCATAGTCCAGGGGCTTGGCCAATTTGCTGAAAGCTCGCCCGAGCGCGCAGCAAAAGTCCAGCCGATCTTTATCTCGGTCGATACCGAACGTGACACGCCCGAAATTGTGGGCGAATTCACCAGCGCCTTTTCCGATGACCTGATCGGCCTCACCGGCAGCGCGGAGCAGGTGAAAACCGCAGCCGACAATTTCCGCGTATTCTACGAGCGCGGTGAGGATACACCGGGCGGCGGCTATCTGATCAACCATTCCACCATCACATACCTGTTCGGTCCAAAGGGCGAACCGCTGGCGACCTTGCCAACAGATCTCGGCCCAGAAGCGGTCGCGGAAGAACTGGCCAAATGGGTGAGCTAAGGCCCGAATTCTGGAAGCTTAAGCTGGCTGAGCTCAACCGCGCCGAGTGGGAGGCGCTGTGCGATGGCTGCGGCCGCTGCTGCCTGCACAAGATCGAAGACGCCGACACGGGCGAAATTACCGACACCAATGTCGCCTGCAGATTGCTCGACTGCCAGACCGCGCAGTGCACCGATTATCGCAACCGCAAAGCGTTCGTGCCAGATTGCCTGCGCCTGACGCTCAAGATCGTGGAAGACGTGCCGTGGCTCCCCTCCACCTGCGCCTATCGCCGACGCGCCGAGGGGCGCGATTTGCCAGGCTGGCATTATCTGATCGGCGGCGATCGCGAGGCGGTGAAGCAAGCGGGCGTTTCAGTGGCTGGCCGTGTGGTGAGCGAGACCGATGCCGGCCCGCTGGAGCATCACATCGTCGAGTGGAGCCCTGCGCGAAACACTCCGCGCGCGCCGAGTGGCGCGGCATGATCGACTGGTTGCAGCGCGCCGGGATCGACCGGCAGGCAGAGCCGGAGATAGAAATCGACGGCGCGATTGTGCCGATAACGCTGCGGCGGATGAAGAAAGCCAAGCGTCTGACCTTGCGGCTTGCACCCGATGGCAGCGAGGTTCGCATCACGCTGCCCAATTGGGCACGCAGCAGCGAAGCAATTGCCTTTGCCCATGCCCGGCGCGACTGGCTGGCGCAGCAATTGGAGCGCGTCCCACGCCGAGATGCGCCCAAGCCGGGCGGGGAAGTGCTGTATCGCGGCGAGACGCTGCGGATCGATTGGTCGGAAACGGCGCCGCGCCGCCCGCAACTTGGCGAGCGCGCAGTGCAAATTGGAGGACCGGTCACTGCGCTTGAAAAGCGGCTTAAAAGCTGGCTCGAGATTGAAGCCCTTGCGCTGTTTGAGGACGACATGGCCGAGTATTGCGAACGCGCTGAGCTAAACGCAGTCCCGGTCGGCCTCTCACGCGCGCAAAAACGCTGGGGCAGCTGCTCCGACAAGGCGCGCATCCGGCTCAATTGGCGGCTGGTGCAGGCCCCCGATTTCGTCCGCCGCTCGGTCGTCGCCCACGAGGTAACGCACCTCGTTCATTTTGACCACAGCCCCGCCTTCCATGCGCTGCTGGGTGAAATCTACGAGGGAGAGATTCAGCATGCCGATCGCTGGCTGAAGGAGCATGGCCGCTCGCTCTATGCGAGCTTTGGCTAAGCCTCTCTTAACGCCCGCAGCGGTTTGCCACTGGCATGGGGCGGCACCACGCCCTATATTGACGCAATGCTGTCCAATTCGCGCTTCAACCCCAAGGCGGGCATAGTCGACTTTTGGTCCGAGTTTCGTAAGCCCAACCCCTATCGCTGGCCGATCCTGGCGGTTTCAACCCTGCCGATGATCTTGATCGTTGTCTGGGCCGCGTCAGAGCGGGTCTACATTCCGCCGGAACGCCCGAGCGTGACCTACATTCCGAGCTTCGCGCCGGATCGGACGGATGAGGAAATCATGGCTTCCAACGAAGCAAATCAGGCACGCAAGGATGAACGCGCGGCTCTGGTGGCCGAAGCCGAAGAACGCAAACGCGAAGCTTACAAGGCATTGGGCGCAGCCAGCGGCTTCGATGTCGAAGAGATGGAGCGCCGCGCCGCAGAAGAACGCGCCGCCGAGCAAGTCGCTGAAGAGGCACGGCGGGCCGAAATTCTCGCCAAGCAAGAACAGGCCGATCCAGCCAGTCAAGCAAGCGAAGGCACTGCGCCATAATCGCCACGGCTCAACGAACCGATGCCGAATGGATGGCGGCGACCGTCCGGCTGGCAGCGCGCGCGCGGCCAATCAGCCGCCCCAATCCCGGTGTTGCCGCACTGATCGTGCGCAATGATCGCATTATCGCCCGCGGCTGGACGCAGGATGGTGGGCGTCCCCACGCTGAGGCACAAGCGCTTGAGGCGCTGGGAGGGCGAAACACGGCGAGCGGCGCCACAATTTACGTAACGCTGGAGCCCTGTGCGCACCAATCCGAGCGCGGGCCGAGCTGTGCTGACCTGCTGGTCGAGGCTCAGCCTGAGCGCGTTGTTATCGGCCAGGGCGATCCCGATCCGCGCACGGCGGGCGCCGGGATCGAACGATTGAAACAGGCTGGCATTGCGGTCGATGTGCTGGGCGATGCTGGCGCGCGGCAAAGCCTGTCGGGATATTTCGCCGCCAAGGAAACCGAACGGCCTTACGTCACGCTGAAGCTCGCGATGTCCCTCGATGGTTGCATCGCGCTGGCCGATGGCACCAGCCAATGGATCACCGGCGCAACTTCGCGCGCCCACGTCCATGCGCAGCGGGCGCGCAACGATGCGATCCTGGTTGGCGGCGGCACCTGGCGGGCGGATAATCCGCGCCTCGATGTCCGCCTACCCGGCCTGGAGCGGCGCAGCCCCAGCCGCGTGCTGCTGACCCGCGGAGTCGCGCCCGATGGGGTCAAGATCATCAACCGCCCCGACCAGATTGGCGCGCTGGACAGCGTGCAATATCTCTATGTCGAGGGCGGCGCGGAAACCGCCGCGAGCTTCCTTAAGGAAGACCTTGTCGACGAGCTGCACCTCTACCAGACGCCAATAATGATCGGCGATGGCCTGCGCGCACTTGGCGCGCTCGATCTCGCCTCACTCGACGAAGCGCATGGCCGTTGGCTGAGGCTTGAGCATCGCCAGCTTGGCAGCGACACGTTTGAAAGTTACCAGCGAATTCGCTCAGTTTAGGAACGCAAAGCATGTTCACCGGAATTGTCACGGCCATCGGCACCATCCAATCGCTCGACCAGCGCGGCGATTTGCGCGCACGCATTGCCGCGCCGCTCGATCCGGCTGGCATTGATATCGGCGCCTCGATCGCCTGTTCGGGGGTGTGTCTGACGGTTGTCGATCGCGGCGGCCAAGCGGGCGATGCATGGTTCGATGTCGATGTCTCAGGTGAGACCGTCAGCCGTACGGTCGCCAAGATGTGGACCGAGGGGCGCGCGCTCAATATCGAGCCGAGCCTGCGCGTCGGCGATGAGATTGGCGGGCATATCGTAACCGGCCATGTCGATTCCATCGGCGATGTCGTGATGGCGAAGCAGGACGGCGATTCTTGGCGAGTTGATATCCGGGCGGGCGCGGAAATGGCCCCGTTTATTGCCGAAAAGGGCTCGATCACGGTCGATGGCGTATCGCTAACGGTCAATGACGTGCGCGACCGCGAAGATGGCACGTGCGACTTCGCGCTCAACATCATCCCGCATACCGGCAAAGTCACGACCCTAGGTCAGCTCACCACCGGCGATCAAGTCAATCTCGAGATCGATGTGCTGGCGCGCTACCTCAAGCGGATGCAGAGCCTGCAAGCAGCGGGTTGAGAAGGCAATCGGGTTGAGGATTGCTGCCGATTACAAACGAACGCCCCATTAAATGTGTCACCCTGGCCCTGGCGTCATCAAAGGCCCATTCTCAAACGCCTCGCGCTCGATCGCATAGACAATATGGAGCACACGCCTGCCCTGATATTGGGCGAGTTCGGTGCGCTTCGTGCGCTCGGCACCGATATTTTCCAGCGCAATGCGCGAGCGGTAATTGGTCTCGCCCACGCGGAAATCGACCCGCGCAACACTCTCGAAAGCGTGCTGAAGCATCAGCCGCTTCATCTCGGCATTGATGCCTTTGCCCCAATATCGCGGGGCGAGGAATGTGGAGCCGACTTCAACCGAACCGCCATCTTCTTCATCATATCTTTCGAACCGCGAGGAGCCGATAATCGCATCCTTGGCCTTATCGATCACCACCAGCGCCCCGCCCTGTGCCAGGGCATCGGCGAAGAGTTCGCGAAACACGTCTTCACGCCAGCGGTCATGCATCGGATGCTGTTCCCACACAGCTGGGTCGGAGGCGACCGCGTAGAGCGCGCCCCAATCGTCCTCATGCAAGGGGCGCAGCAAAACCCGCTCGCCCTCCAATGTGGGTTGGCGATCCACCGCTCGCGTGCCCTATCCAGTGACTTCGGCAATCGCGGCGATGAACTTGTCGATATTGCCCATCGTCAGCCCGGCAATGTTCAATCGGCCAGATCCGGCCATGTAAATCCCGTGGTCCTCACGCAGAGTCGCGACCTGCTCCTTGGTAACGGGAAGCACCGAGAACAGCCCATTCTGCGTGCCCAGCGGCGTGAGGTCGACGCCGCCGGTTTGGCCAGCCTCCGCCAGCCGCGCACGCACCTGCCGCATGCGTTCGCGCATAGTGTCGAGCTCATCGAGCCACATCTGCGTCAGCTCGCTATCGCGCAGAATCAAGCGCACAGCAGCGCCGCCATGATCGGGCGGCATGGACCAACACGCCCGTGCCACCGCATTGGCGTTAGAGAAGGCCTTGTCGAGTACGTCCTGATCGTCAGCCATGATGTAAAACGCGCCAACCCTGTCGCGGTACATGCCGAAATTCTTGTCGCAACTGTAGCAGATGAACGCTTCGGGCACTTTGGCCAGTACGCTGCGCAGGCCCGCCGCGTCTTCCTCAAGACCTTGACCGAGACCCTGATAGGCTGTGTCGATAATCGGGAATATGCCGGTTTCTGCGATAGCATCGCCGATCGCTTCCCATTGCTCGGGCGTGTAATCGACCCCGGTCGGGTTGTGACAGCAACCATGCAACAGCACACCGTCATTCGGCCCAGCCCCACGGATCGCCGCGAGCACGGCGTCCACGTTAGCCGTACCGTCGGCATTAGCATGTTCGAACGGCACGAATTCGAGCGCGATGTCGTTGAATATCTGAGCGTGATTGGGCCAGCTGGGCGTGCCCATATGCAGCCGCTCCAGCCCGGCCTTCTGCGCCAACGCCGCCGCTAGCCGCACCGCACCGGTTCCGCCAGGCGTCTGCATCCCGGCGATGCGGCCGCCCATGGTCGCGTCATCGCCGAAGACATATGGCATCAGCGCGTTGACGAAGCCCATATCACCCTCAGGCCCGAGATAGCTCTTGCTATCCTGCGTATCGACCAGCTGCTGTTCCGCCGCCTTGATTGCGGCAAAGACCGGCGTGTCGCCCTGCCCCGTGCGGTAGACACCGACGCCGAGGTCGATCTTATCCGCGCGGGTATCGGCGGCATGAAGCTTGATTAGCGCCAGCAGCGCATCGGGCGATTGGGTTTCGAGTCGATTGAGCATAGCGCCATGCGCAATGCCTCTTGAGCGCCAATGCCGCAACCGGCTTTGGCCCTATTGCTTCAAGTTTTGCGACCCGCTGGGCTTATCCGCTTAAAACGGCAACCAGCGCTGCTTCTTCGAAAACTTCATATACCCGGCATTGACGCCCAGACGCAGGCCCGCACCGACCCGGATGGGGATCAGCACCACATCGCCCTTGCGCATGTAGCTCGCATTGAGGCCACCGACGAGATAGGCTTGGCCTTCGCCCGCAGGATAGCGCTTATACAACTCCTCGGTGTCGTAGAGATTGTAGACGAGAACGAACGTGTTCGCCGCGTTCGCGCCGGCGTCAAAGCCGATAGAAGGCCCGGTCCAATAGACCTTACGCTTGCCCTCGATCTTGTGATGCAGCGTGCCGGAGCCATAGCGTGCGCCGATCACAAATGCGCCGCCGGCCTCGCGTCCGACGATATATCCGTTGGGTTCGCCTTGTTCTTTCAGCAGGCCCTGGATCATCTTTGCCAGACCTTCGGCACCCTTGCCGAACACGCCCTCGGCTGCGCCGATCAGGTCATCTTCGCCATAAGTGCCGTCGCTGGCAGCTTGCACCGTACCATCGGGCGCTACCGCACCATTGACGGTATCGGGCTCCGACCATTCTGGGGCCACTTGGGCATCGGCGGAAGAGGTTGTAGCTGGATTGCTGACTGCTGGCTGAGACGCCGCTTCGGTCGAAACGCCCCAATCAGCCGTAGTCTCGGTATCAGCAGGGACCGGGACGGGCGCACCATCCGTCGCCGCCGCCGCGCTTGCCGGGTCGAGCAAGTCTCCGTCGATCGGCGCAAGGTCGGTTTGCGCTTCCTCAGCATAGGCCTCGTTCGGGTCGAAGTTTTCGACTTCTTGCGCGGCGAGCGGCGCGCTGATCAGCGCAAAAGTACCGGCAAGGGCAAGGCCGGCGCGGGCAATCATTGGCGGTAGTTTCATCAGGTTTGACCTTCCCAGTGTCGTTCTCAGGCCTGTTCGGGGCGAAGCAGAGTCCTTTGCTGGCCACTCGACAATTGCCCGGCGATGAATCGAATCGAAAATGCGATGAAGCGAATCAGTTTGCGCGGCGAAACGAAGGCACTCGGCGATTTCGCGAGTGATTTGCCGCGATTTGGTGCGAATCTGGCGCTTGCTTGAGCGCGGAGGCGCGCAGAACGCGAAATATCGCAAAGAGGCATCTTGCCGCTTACAATTGCCGCGACTATAGCGCCTGCTTCGCAGCCAATACACAGCTGCCCGTGCGGAGACGTGGGTGAGTGGCTGAAACCAGTTCCCTGCTAAGGAACCATACCTACTACGGGTATCGAGGGTTCGAATCCCTCCGTCTCCGCCACCTATACCATCCCAAGAGATCCCAGAAAGTCCCTGAAAGCCGCAGAATTCTGCGGTTCTTCGGACTTGCATCGGAATCTTTTGTTCTTATTATGTTCCGTCCATTCCCGCTGTTTCTTTGAAACGTTGTGGGAGCAATTGTGGGAGCGGACAGATGGAAGATATCCATGGGAAAGCTTACTGCACTGCAAATTCGCAATCTAAAGACACCCGGTAGATACGGCGATGGTGATGGCTTGACGCTTGTTCTGAAGGCTGCTGGCAAAGGCCATTGGGTTCTAAGAACGACGATTAAGGGGCGAAGGCGCGATATTGGTCTTGGGTCTCTTTCGCTCATCTCGCTCAAAGAAGCCCGCGATACGGCGATTGATTTGCGTCGTGACATCCAGCGGGGGATTGATCCCATTGCTGAAAGGGAAAGGTCTGAGCGGATTGTCCCTAGCTTCGCCGAGGCGGCTCGGACCGTTCACGATGAACAGAAAGCGGGTTGGAAGAATGGTAAGCATCAGGATCAATGGATCACCACGCTAGAGAAATACGCCTTTCCGAAGCTTGGTGCTCGTTTGGTCAATGACATTGAAGGCCCGCTGATACGCGAATGCTTGCTTCCAATATGGCTTGAAAAGCCCGAGACGGCTCGGCGGGTGAAGCAACGCATCGGAGTGGTGCTCGATTGGGCCTATGCCAATGGGATGCGCGCAACCGAAGCGCCTATGCGTTCTCTTGGGCGTGCCCTCCCGCGTCAGCCAAAGCGAGACAATCACTTTGCGGCGATGCCTTATGAGCAAGTGGCAGAGTTCATAGAGCACCTACACAAGAGGACCAGTGTCGCGCGTCTCGCACTTGAATTCTTGATCCTTTGCGCCTCCCGCTCTGGGGAAGTTCGCGGCGCTACGTGGGCGGAAATTGATCTCAAAAGCCAGACTTGGACGATCCCTGCTGAGCGCATGAAAGTGGGGAAAGAGCATATCGTGCCTTTGAGCGATGCTGCCATGAACGTCCTTGAACGGGCGCGAGCCTACTACGTACCTTGCAGCGATCTCATCTTTCCGGGACGCAATGTGATGCGCCCGATGTCGGACATGACGCTGTTGAAGATCCTTCGCTACGCTAGGCTTCCCTTCACGGTGCATGGCTTCCGTTCCTCCTTCCGTGACTGGGCTGCGGAACGAACAAACTACCCTGGAGAAGTCGCGGAAGCAGCGTTAGCACATACCGTCGCGAACAGGGTTGAGGCCGCTTACAGGCGC
>JBCBDF010000091.1:0-8130 GCA_038529875.1 Pseudomonadota bacterium
CCGTTCGTTTTCGGGATGCCCGTTATGCCCCTTTACCCAGTGCCCTTCGACCTAGTGCTTGGCTGATATGTCGATCAGCTCATGCCACAGATCGGCATTGCGGACCGGCTTCTTGCTCGCGTTGACCCAGCCACGTTTCTGCCAGCCGAATACCCATTTGGTGATCCCGTCGAGCACATATTTGCTGTCGGAATAAAGGTCGACCTCGCACGGTTCGATTAGCGCGGACAGGCCCTTGATCGCCGCGGTCAGCTCCATCCGGTTATTGGTCGTATCGCGCTCTCCACCAGACAGCTCCTTTTCGTGGCTACCCTTGCGCAGCAACGCACCCCAACCGCCTGGACCAGGATTGCCCTTGCAGGCACCGTCAGTGAATATCTCGACCTTTTTCATTGAGCGGCTGTGCCAGCTGATGACGATTCTTTGAAGATGCTCGAGCCTGCTTTGTCGTAAAAGTGCCAACGCGAGACGAATTGCATTGGGTCCTTGCGGATCACCAATGCGTCATCGGGCGTGTCGAGCCAGTCCTCCGCCCGGCTGGCGACAAAACGCAGGCAGATGCCCTTGGCGATTTCAGGCAGCAGAGTGCGTTCTACCCGCTCCAATGGCCGGAAAGCTTCGTAGCCTGCAACCAGCGCCTGACCGACAACACTGTCGTAATGCTTGCCAGACGCGTCAAAGCACCAAGCGGCGTGGGTGGTTGCGAGGTCAAGCGCCATTGTGTCCGTGCAAGCAAAGTAGAAATCGATCATTCCTGACACTGCATCGCCCAGCATCAGAACATTATCCGGAAACAGGTCTGCATGGATGTTGGAAATGGGCAGAGCCGACATATCGAGCACCGCAGCCGCCCGGGCCGGACCCATCATCTCTGGCAGCGCCGGGTCGATCTGAGCCAGCCCATTCTCTCCGCAACGCTCAAGCGTCGCGAGGTTATCGGCAAAGCCCATCGTGTTCGCCCGGCTGAGCGGAAAATCTCTCGACGCAAGATGCATTTGCGCCAGCGCCGAACCCACTGCGTGGGCCTGGGCCGGGGTTGGCTGTGTGGGCGAAACACCGGGTAGGAACTCGATCAGCGCAATCGCCTTCCCATCTAGCATGCGGAAGCTAGCGCCCTCTCGATCATGGATGGTGCGCGGCACGGGGCAATGATGCGCGGCCAGATGATCAAGCAAGCCCAGGAAATAGGGCAGGTCATCGAGCTCGATTCGCCGTTCGTACATCGTCAGGATGAAGCGCGAGGAACGGGCGGGATTGGCGGATTGCGCGCCGCCAGTGGTTTCGATCAACCAGTTCGAATTCGAAACGCCCTCGGCAATCCCCTTGGCCGAGACCAGATCGCCGACATCGTAATGCGCGATCAGATCAGCGAGTTCTTCCGCGCCGAGATGAGTGTAGACCGCCATTTGCCCGCTGGTGGCCGGTTACTCGGTCAGCTGGCGCGGCAGCTTGAAGACCATCTTCTCTTCCGCTGCCGTGATGGTGCGCTCGTTTACCGGGCGTAGGCTTTCGAGCTTTTTCACCACTTCGCGAACCAGGATTTCCGGCGCAGAGGCACCGGCGGTCAGCCCCAGTGTTTCTACCCCGTCGAGCCAGGTCGGGTCGATCTCGCTGCCGCGCTGGATCAGTTTGCCCGGCGTGCCAAGTCGCTCTGCCACTTCGACGAGCCGCAGCGAATTGGAGGAATTGGGCGCTCCAATGACCAGCAACAGGTCGCATTCCTTGGCAATCTGCTTGACTGCCGCCTGCCGGTTGGAGGTGGCGTAGCAAATGTCTTCCGCCTTCGGTCCGCGGATGTTGGGATAGCGCCATTCGAGCGCGGCGATCACTTCCGCCGTATCGTCGACCGATAAGGTGGTTTGGGTGAGATAGGCCAGCTCGTCATCGGTTTCGAACGGCAGCTTGTCGACGTCTTCCACGGTTTCGACCAAGGTCATCTGGCCTTCGTCGACCTGGCCCATGGTGCCGATGACTTCAGGATGGCCTTCATGCCCGATAAAGATGATGTGCCGCTGCTTTTCGATCTGGCGCTCGGCCTGGCGGTGCACTTTGGAAACCAGCGGGCACGTCGCATCGACATAGATCATATTGCGCCGCTGTGCCTCCGCCGGGACAGCCTTGGGCACACCATGCGCGCTGAACACGACCGGTGCGTCGTCGGGGACTTCGTCCAGCTCTTCGACGAAAATCGCGCCCTGCGCCTTCAGTGAGTTCACGACATATTTGTTGTGGACGATTTCGTGCCTGACATAGACCGGTGCGCCATAGCGCTCGATCGCCTTTTCAACGATCTCGATCGCCCGATCGACCCCTGCGCAGAAGCCGCGAGGCGCGGCAATCAGCAAATTGAGCGGGGTTTGATCGGCAGGGCTGCCGCCCGGCTCGCCTGAGCCGGATTCGCTGGAATTGGGAAAGGGAGCATTCATATCGCCCCCTCTAGCGCTTTGCGACGCGCGCCGCTAGGGCGACGACACTTGAGATTTTGACGCGCATTTGCTGACGTAATTCGCGCAATGAACCTGTTAAATCGAGGACGACCCAGTTCATGACGTTTCGCAAGCCGCTCCTGCCTGCTCTTGCTCTTGTTGCCGCTCTGGCCGGCTGTGCCCGCGAAGGCGAGCTGGTGGTCGATCAAGGGGTCGGCATCACCGCGGTTCTGTCGTCCTGCCCCGCAGTGGGCATCCCAAATTACACCGGAGACGTTACCGCGTTTCGCACGGCGGGCGATCAAACTGCCAATAATCTCGATATGACGGCGACCATCACGAATTTACGCTCGACCTGCGATGAAAGTGGCGAGCGGGTCTATAGCCAGGCGACATTCGATGTGCTGGCGCGGCGTACGGATGTTCGCGGCGCGCGCACTGTGACCTTGCCGTATTTCGTCACCGTCCTGCGCGGTGGCAGCGCGGTGGTGACCAAGCGACTTGGCGAAGTGACGCTGGCCTTTGCCGACGGGCAAGAACGCGCGCAGGCTAGCGGCACGGCGGGCTCATTCGTGAACAAGGCGGATGCGACCTTACCTGCTGATATTCGTGAGAGGATCACGCGCCGCCGCCGAGCGGGTGATGTCGATGCAGCGCTCGATCCGCTGTCCGCGCCGGAAGTGCGCGCGGCGATCCAGCGAACCAGCTTCGAGATGTTGATCGGCTTCCAGCTTACCGAACAGCAACTCGCCTACAACGTAACTCGTTAGTTATTCCGCACGCCATCCGGCGCGCGAATTCCTCGCTCACGCGACCTTAAGGTCGCATCGCTGCGGGCGGCCTTTGGCCTTGCGAACCTTCGGTTCGTTTACAGCGCCAAACGGGCCGTAGGCCCGCAAGGGCGACTGCCCGCCCGGAGCGGCGCGGACTTGTCCGCAGGCCGCGAGGATATCGCGGCCCGGATGGGCTGCGTAACAACAAACGAATCCTTCCCGCTAGCCCCTTATTCCGCTAACCGCGCAGCCGAAATGACCGAAACACAATCCCTTTACGCTGCTTTCGCAGCCAAAACTCATGCCGTACTCGAAGCGCTTCAGGCCGATGGAGTGCTGCCTGCGGACGCTAGTTTCGCCAATGTGACCCTGGAGCCGCCGCGCGATGCATCGCATGGCGACCTGGCAACCAATGCGGCGATGGTGCTGGCCAAGCAGGCCAAGACCAATCCACGCGTACTGGCAGAACAGATCGCTGCTAAGCTTGAGGCCAATCCCGCCATCACAAATGCAGAGATAGCGGGGCCGGGCTTCATCAACCTGCGGCTTGATCCGTCGGCATGGCTTGAAGAACTTACCGCGATTGCCGCCAAGGCGTCAGACTATGGCCGCTCCACCATGGGCGCTGGTGCGCGTGTGAATGTCGAATATGTCTCGGCCAACCCGACCGGGCCGATGCATATGGGCCATTGCCGCGGCGCGGTGGTGGGCGATGCGCTTGCCAGTCTGCTCGAATTTGCCGGCCACGAGGTTATCCGCGAGTATTACATCAATGACGCAGGCGGACAGGTCGATGTGCTCGCTCGTTCTGCGCACCTCCGGTATCGCGAGGCGCTGGGCGACGATATCGGCGAAATCCCAGAAGGGCTTTATCCCGGCGATTACCTGAAGCCGGTCGGTGAATACCTCGCAAGCGAGCTTGGCGAGCGGTTCAAGGACTTGCCGGAAGAAGAGTGGTTGCCGATCTTCCGCGCCGAAGCGGTCGAGAAGATGATGGATATGATCAAGTCCGACCTCGCTCTGCTTGGCATCCATCACGATCTGTTTTCGTCAGAGGCCGCGCTGCACGCGGCGGGTAAGCCTGATGAAGCCGAGGCGTGGCTGCGCGAGCATGACCTGGTCTATGACGGCGTGCTCGAAGCGCCCAAGGGCAAGGCTCCGCCGGAGGACTGGGAGCCGGTCGAGCTACCGCTGTTCCGCTCGACCAAGTTCGGCGATGATCAGGATCGTCCGATCAAGAAATCGAACGGTGCGTGGACCTATTTCGGAGCCGACCTCGCCTATCATATGCAAAAGGCGGAAAGCGCCGACGCCCTGATCGATATTTGGGGCGCGGATCACGCCGGTACGGTCAAGAGGATCAAGGCGGCCGTGGCTGCTTTGTCCGAGGGGCAGGGGGCCGCGAAGCCGTTCGACGTGAAACTGGTGCAGATGGTTCAGTTGCTGCGCGGCGGCGAGCCGATGAAGATGTCCAAGCGCTCGGGCAATTTCGTCACCATTGCCGACATGGTCGAAGAAGTGGGTAAGGACGTGGTCCGGTTCACGATGCTGACCCGAAAGCCCGAGGCGCAGATGGAATTCGACTTCGCCAAAGTGGTCGAGGCGAGCAAGGACAACCCGGTTTTCTACGTGCAATATGCGCATGCGCGGATTCGCTCGACCTTGCGCAAGGGGGCAGAGGCGGGTTTCGCGCCATCGGGCGAAAATATTGCGCAACTGGGCGAAGAAGAACTGGCGCTGATCAAACGCGCCGCGCAATTTCCACGCGAAGTGGAGGCCGCCGCCAAGGCGCGCGAGCCGCATCGGATCGCCTTCTATCTCTACGATCTCGCGTCCGAGCTCCACGCATTCTGGAATCTCGGCAATGATTCGCCGGAAAAGCGCTTCATCCTGGAGCAGGATCCCAGTTTGACCGGGGCAAGGCTTTTCCTTGCAGCCGCAATCGGGCAAGTTATCCGTAACGGGCTCCGCGTGCTCGGCGTGGAAGCTGTGGAATCGATGTGAAGCCGGTTGCGGCTTGAGTGGGGAAGGGAAGCGGATCAGTCATGATGTCTGCGAATGACGAAATGAACGAAGCAGCCGAGTTGGATCTGTCGGAAGACGAAAGCCTGCCTTGGCTCGAATCCGATGAGGAAGACGAGGACGAAGGTGCCGTCGACACCGCGCGGATCATTGGCTTTGCCGCAATCCTGCTTGTGGTGCTCGCGGCTCTGATTGGCACGATCTGGTTCGTAACCAACACAGGCGGCGATCCCGAACTGGTCGCCGATGGCAGCACGATCGAAGCGCCAGAGGGCCCTTACAAAGAACGCCCGGATGATCCGGGGGGTAAGGAATTTGCCGGTACCGGCAATGTCGCCCCGGCTGTGGGCGAAGGCGAGACGCGCGACGGCGTGGTGGCGGCCAATGATGATGCGGCCAGCGGCAGCGCGGGTTCGGATGGCGGTGCATTGGGCAGCACTGCCGGTGAAAGTGCGACGAATAGTGGCTCAGGCCCCTCGATCGCGACCCGTACGACTGACGAGAAGCCCGCAGCGCAGGACGGCGTTGGCGTGCAAGTGGGCGCTTATGGCAGCCGCGCAAAGGCAGAGGCCGGTTGGGTGACACTCACACGTCAGACCAGCCTGCTCAACGGGGTGCGCCATCGCGTGCAAAAGGGTCAGGCAGACATCGGCACGGTCTACCGCCTTCAAGCTATCACCGGCAATCTCGCTGCCGCGCAGAAGCTGTGCAGCGACCTCAAGGCGGATGGTGTCGCCTGCCAGGTGAAGCGCTGAGCCACTTCAATCGGTCACGTTTTCCCCATTGCTTAGGGTTACTGCGCTTGCCTGAGGCGGGCGTGCCTGCAAGGTTTCACGGATGATTCCGGCTATTTTCGGACTTTCTGGCCTAGAGCTGACCGATGAGGAGCGCGCCTTCTTTAAGGAGGTCGATCCGGCTGGCTACATCCTGTTTGGCCGCAATTGCGACAATCCGCAGCAATTGCGCGCGCTGACGGATGATTTGCGCACTCTCCATGGGCGCGAGCGGCTGCTCATCTCAATTGATCAAGAGGGTGGCCGGGTTGCCCGACTGCGCCCGCCACACTGGGCTCCGTATCCAGCGGGTGAAAAGTTTGATCGGCTTTATCAGCTTGCCCCTGCCAGCGCGATTGAGGGCGCAAGAGCGAATGCGCATGCGATGGCACTCGAACTCTCGGCCATGGGGATTACGGTCGATTATCATCCACCGCTCGATGTGAGGCAGCCGGGTGCGCACGACGTAATCGGTGACCGTTCGCTCGGTTCCGATCCGATGCAAGTTGCCGCGATTGGGCGCGCCGTGCTCGATGGGTTGGCGCGTGGCGGAGTCGCTGGCTGTATCAAGCACATGCCGGGCCATGGCCGCACGACGACCGATACGCACAAGGAAATGCCAACCGTTACCGCAGGCGAAGCCGAGCTTGAGACTGACATTGCCCCGTTCCATGCGCTCAAAGACGCACCGATCGGGATGACCGGGCATTTGTTGTTCACTGAATGGGATACGGACAATCCGGCGACGTTTTCCTCCAAGATCATATCGGAAATCATTCGCGGGCGGATCGGCTTTGATGGGCTGTTGCTGACAGATGATATCGACATGGAAGCGCTCGACGGCACGATCCCCGAGCGGTCGGCGCGGGCACACGCGGCAGGCTGCGACATAGTGCTCAATTGCTGGGCGAAGATGGATGATATGCAGGGCATTTGCGCGGTCCTGCCCAGCATGAACGAACAAACGAGCGCGCGGCTTGATCGTGCTCTCGCGAACACGCAGGTTCGCGACGATCTTGGTTCCTCGGCGGAGCTTCTGGCAAAGCGTGATGAACTGCTCGCCTTAGAGGGTGAAGCGGCATGAATACGGACGATTTCATGCTCCCCGAAAATGGGCCTGCGGCAGCTGAACCGGGCAGTGTCAATTCCGAAGGGCAAGAGGATTGGGGCGCGCTCACAAGCGAGGATGCAGCGAAGAGTGAGCATGAAAAAGCGCTCTATCTCGAGCTTGATGGGTGGGAAGGGCCGCTCGACCTGTTGCTCGATCTAGCGCGGCGGCAAAAGGTCGATCTGCGGCAGATATCGATCCTGGCACTGGTCGATCAATATCTGACCTATGTTGAGCAGGCTGAGGCGATGCGGCTGGAGCTGGCTGCTGATTACCTCGTGATGGCGGCATGGCTGGCCTATCTCAAATCGGCATTGCTGCTGCCCAAAGACGAGCAGGAAGACCCGAGCCCTGAAGAGCTAGCCCTGCGCCTGCAATTGCGGCTTCAGCGCCTCGGTGCAATGCGCGAGGCAGCAGCGCGGCTCATGGGCCGTGACCGGATAGGGCGCGACATTTTTGTGCGCGGCGCGCCCGAGGGCTTGCGGATTGATCGCAAGACGCAATGGAAGTGCGATAGCTACGCGCTGATCCAGGCCTATGGCCAGGTGAAGGCTCGCACCGCCCCGCGCATCTATCATGTTTCCGATCGCCCGGTGATGACGCTAGATAGTGCATTGGAACGCGTTTCCTCGATGCTGGGCGTAACGCTCGACTGGATGGAAATTCGCGACTTTCTGCCGCCGCATGCAGAGCCTGAACTGCGCAAGTCGGCGCTTGCCTCCAGCTTCGTTGCCGCGCTCGAACTGGCGCGGCTGGGCAAGGCGGAGTTGTCGCAGGAAGAGGCCTATGGCGCGCTGCGCGTTCGTCGCTTGCGAGAAAAGGCGAAGGTATCGTGACCTGTCTACAGCCTCAGGATGAGCGGACATGAGCGAGACGCAGAACGATGTTGTGCGCGGGATCGAAGCGACGCTGTTTGCCTCTGAAGAACCCATGAGCGTCGAGGCGCTGGGCACGCATCTTGGCGGCCTGAGTAATGGCGACGTGCGTGACGGGCTAAACCAGCTGGCCGAGGACTATGCCAAGCGCGG
>JBCBDF010000092.1:0-8104 GCA_038529875.1 Pseudomonadota bacterium
ATGCGGTGAGGTTGTCGCCGCCCTCTGGAATGCGAAAAATCGCCTTGCCGCCATTGCCGTGGATCGGTTTGACCACCACCGCGCCATGCTCAGCCATAAAGCGCTTCACCTCGTCAGGTGAACGAGTAACCAGCGTTGGCGGCATGAAGCGGCGATAATCAAGCACCATCACCTTTTCGGGTGCGTTGCGAACATTGGCTGGGTCGTTGACCACCAGCGTTTCACCCTGAATACGCTCAAGCAGATGCGTCGCGGTAATGTACCCCATATGAAACGGCGGATCCTGCCGCATCAGGATCACGTCGATATCCTTGCCCAAGTCGAGCCGCTGCATCTCACCCTTGGTGAAATGATCGCCCTCCACGCTTTGCACCGTGGCAGGCGCGCATTCGGCAAACAGCCGATCATCGGCGTCGAGTGTGAGGCTTTCGACGTGATATTCGAAAACCTGATACCCGCGCCCCTGCGCCGCCAGCATCAAAGCAAAGCTGGAATCGCCCGTAATGTTGATGTTTTCGATGGGGTCCATCTGGACCGCTATTCTAAGCGACAATTCTGCCCTCCGTTCACCCTGAGCTTGTCCAAGAGTGTATTGCGATGCGAACGCGCTTCGACAGGCTCAGCACGAACGGCGTTGGGTTGGATGTCAAGGCATCCAGGCATTGGTGATGTGGCGTGGCATGCAGCCTGGTGCAAGCAGGATCACGTCAATCCGCAGATCATCGCCATCGCGCACATAGTCATGCGCGACGCACTCGACCGCCGCAGCGACGCGTGAAAGCCGATGCTGGTCGATCGCGTGATCGAGATCAGCCTTCTTCTTGCGCCATTTGACCTCCGTGAAGGCCACGAGCGGGCCCTTGCGCGCAATCAGGTCAATTTCACCGCGCGGTGTTTTCACCCTTTGGGCGAGCACTTGCCAACCCTTGAGCCGCAACCACATGGCCGCGCGAAACTCGCCATCGCGCCCGCTCCTTTCCGCAATCTGGCGTTTCATTGGGCTTTCAACTCCACGGCTCGAGAATAGAGCGCCTTGCGATCTAGCCCCGTGGCTTTGGCGACTTGCGCCGCGGCCTTGCTCGGGCTCAGTTCGTCCAGAGCCTCACGCAGTAGCGCATCGGGATCGCCCACCTCGAGCGCATCTGATGGCGGGCCTATCAGCAGCACGATCTCTCCCTTGGGCGGATGCTCGGTATAGTGCGCCGCCAATTCCTGCGCGCTGCCCGTCCGGCACTCCTCGTGCAGCTTGGTCAGCTCGCGCGCGACCGCCACCTGCCGCTCGGGAAGTTCGGCAGCGATGGCATTCAGGCTCTTAACCAGCCTTGGCCCGGTCTCATAGAATATCAGCGTCGCCTTGGCTGCGCCCAGCTCCCGCAACGCCTCGCCACGCGCCTTCTGTTTGACCGGCAAGAACCCGGCAAACAGGAAGCGATCGTTGGGCAGGCCTGCGAGGGTAACACCAGCGATCGCGGCGCAAGCGCCCGGTAGTGTAGTAACCGCTACGCCCGCTTCACGTGCCTCCTGCACCAGTCGAAAACCAGGATCGGAGACCAAGGGTGTGCCCGCATCGCTGACCAAAGCAACAGCTCCACTTCGCGCGGCCTCGATCAACTCCGCCCGCCCAGCCTGGTTGCTATGATCATCATAGCGCCGCATTCGGTTCGAAATGCCCAGATGCGACAGCAATTTGCCGGTCACGCGGGTATCCTCACAAGCAATCACGTCACACCGTTGCAGAATATCGACAGCACGAAGCGTTATGTCGCCAAGATTGCCAATCGGAGTTGCGACGATGTACAGCCCCTGCTCAAGAGGTTCGGGCAAAGGCGGCATGGATTGTGTCTCAGTCACGCACGCTCTTTGTAACAGCCATCAGGGGTCGGCAAGTATGAAGCGTAATTGGTTTAATCGGCGCAATCTCATGATCGCGGGCGCCGCCGCTCTTCTTGGCGGGTGTCAAATCATCCCGAAAACCGGCCCGGGAACCACTCCCACGGACACAGGCCCGTCGACGGAACCCAGCGCAACCGCGCTGCCGACCGATGCGACGCGCCACCGTATCGCGCTGCTGGTGCCGATGTCAGGCAATACCGGCGCGGTGGGTCAATCGCTCGCTAATGCGACCACGATGGCGCTGCTCGATACCAATGCCAACAACCTGCGCATCACGACCTACGACACAGCGCGCGGCGCACGCGCCGCTGCAAATCAGGCGATTGCCGATGGCAACAAGCTGATACTGGGCCCGCTATTGGCTGAAAACGTTCCAGCGGTTCAGGCTGCTGCGCGCCCGGCCGGCGTCACCGCAATCGCGTTTTCCAACGATACCAGCGTTGCCAGCCCCGACGTGTTCGTAATGGGCCACATTCCAGAACAATCGATCCGCCGCAGTGTGCTTTACGCCCGCCAACAGGGTTCAAGCCGCTTTGCTGCCCTGCTGCCAAATGGCGATTATGGCGAACGTTCGATGAGTGCGCTCAGCAATTCCCTGCGCGAATTTGGCGGGTCGCTTGCCTCGACCGAGCGCTATGCACGCGGCAACACATCCATCGTCAGTGCAGCACAGCGACTGCGGGAAGCAGGCGGCTTTGACACGGTTTTGGTCGCTGACGGAGCGCGGCTCGCGGTTCAGGCAGCGGGCGAATTGAACAAAGGCGACGGCGAAAGCACCAAAATCCTCGGCACCGAACTGTGGAGCGGTGAATCCACATTGGCCCGCTCTGCATCGCTTGCAGGCGCGCTATTTTCCGCTGTGCCGGATAATCGGTTCAAACGCTTTTCTGACAGTTATGAAGGGCGTTTCGGCTCCAAGCCATATCGCATTTCAACCATTGGCTACGATTCTGTTTTGCTAACCCTGCGCGTTGCGCGGGATTGGCGAATTGGCCGCGATTTCCCAACAAGCAGACTTCGTGACAGTGGCGGGTTCCTGGGCCTGGATGGGCCATTCCGGTTCCAGCGCAACGGGGTGATCGAGCGTGCGATGGAAGTGCGCGAGGTGCGCGGTAGTTCGGTTGTAATCGTCGATCCGGCGCCAGCCCGCTTCGGAGACTGAGCAAAACGTAGGCTTACCCGCTTGTTAGCGGATCATTGCGCAGCCTATAGCTGATCGCATGTCCGATGATCTGTTTGATGGCACGCCCACTTCGAGTGGCGATTACGATTCCTCCTCTATCGAGGTGCTTGAGGGGCTGGAGCCGGTCCGCCGCCGTCCTGGCATGTATATTGGTGGAACCGATGATCGCGCGCTGCATCATCTCGCCGCTGAAGTACTCGACAACTCGATGGACGAGGCGGTTGCTGGCCACGCCAATCGGATCGAGGTTCGCCTCGAGGAAGGCAATCGACTGACGATTGGCGATAATGGTCGCGGTATTCCGGTTGATGAGCATCCCAAGTTTCCGGGCAAGTCGACCCTTGAGGTCATTCTTTCGACGCTCCACTCGGGCGGCAAATTCTCCGGTAAGGCCTATGCCACCAGCGGTGGTTTGCACGGCGTCGGAGTAAGTGTTGTCAATGCGCTGTCCTCACACACGCGGGTCGAGGTTGCGCGCGACAAGAAGCTGTTTGCGCAGGAGTTTGGCAAGGGGCAAACGCTCGGCAAACTGGAAGAGCTCGGCCCAACGCCCAACCGTCGGGGCACACAGGTCAGCTTCACGCCTGACAAAGAGATTTTCGGCGAACGGCAATTCAAACCTGCACGCTTGTTCAAGCTCGCCCGTTCGAAAGCCTATCTGTTCGCAGGCGTCGAAATCCGCTGGAAATGCGCGGAAAGCCTGACCTCTGAAGACGTCCCGGCAGAAGCGACCTTCAAGTTTCCCGGCGGCCTCGCCGATCACCTGGCAGAGCAAATCGGTGCGCGCGAATGCGTTACCGCGCAGCCCTTTACCGGCAGCCAGGAATTTCCCGACAAACAGGGCCGCGTCGAATGGGCCATCGCCTGGCCGCTCTATTCCGACGGATCGACCAGCTGGTATTGTAACACCGTCCCCACCCCCGATGGTGGAACCCATGAGCAAGGCCTTCGTGCAGCACTGACCAAGGGGCTGCGCGCGTTTGGTGAACTTACCGGCACCAAAAAGGCGAAAGACATCAGCGCCGACGATGTGATGACCGGCGGTGAGGTGATGCTCAGCGTCTTCATCCGCGACCCGCAATTCCAGTCGCAGACCAAGGACCGCCTGACGTCGCCAGAGGCCGCGCGCCTCGTCGAGAACGCAATGCGCGATCACTTCGACCACTTCCTTGCGGACAATATGGAGCGCGGCAAGGCGCTGCTCGGCCAGGTAATGGAGCGCATGGATGAGCGCCTGCGCCGCAAGCAAGAGCGCGAGATCAAGCGTAAGAGCGCGACCAATGCGAAGAAACTGCGCCTTCCCGGCAAGCTCACCGATTGTTCCGGCGAGACTGATGGCGAGACGGAATTGTTCATTGTCGAGGGCGATTCGGCGGGCGGCAGTGCCAAGCAAGCCCGCAACCGCAAGACGCAGGCTATCCTGCCGATCCGGGGCAAGATTCTTAACGTAGCGTCCGCTACGGCTGACAAGATCCGCGGCAATCAGGAAATCGCCGATCTCAGCCTCGCGCTGGGGTGCGGCACGCGCAAAGACTGCGATGCGGAAAACCTGCGTTACGACCGCGTGATCATCATGACCGACGCCGATGTCGACGGCGCGCACATTGCGACCTTGCTGATGACGTTCTTTTTCCAGGAAATGACCGACATCGTCCGCAAAGGTCATCTATTTCTCGCCAAGCCTCCACTCTACAAGCTCACAGCTAGCAAAGAGAGTCGCTATGCCAACGATGATGCCCACCGGGCGGAGCTAGAAGAAACCGTTTTCAAGGGTAAGAAGGTCGAGGTTGGCCGGTTCAAGGGTCTGGGTGAGATGAACCCAAAGCAGCTGCGCGAGACGACCATGGATCCGGATTCACGCTCTTTGATCCGCATTACCCTGCCCCATGAATTCGAGGATCGCGCGGGGGTGGCACGCGTGGTGGATGAGCTGATGGGCCGCAACCCGGAGCACCGCTTCAACTTCATACAAAACCGGGCGGGCGAGGTCGACCGCGAAGCGATTGATGCATGATGCGCGCATGGATGGCAGCATTGGGTGTCTGCCTTACGGCGATGGGATCCGTAACCGCATCGGCAAAGGACGCTGGCCAAGATGCTGCCTTCGAAAGGTTTGTTGGCGAGTGGAAGCTTAAAAACGACGCCTTCCAGCAAGTTTGGGACGGCGAAACGGTCGAAACGCTCTCTATCCCGGGTCACCGCACTGTTTGTGAACCTGTAAATACGAGCAAGTCGATCCTATGCAGGGTTGATGCCGTCGACTTCCAAGGACACATTCTCTGGGCCGTGCAAGACGATCTCAAAACCGTCTCACATCTCTCGCATTTCGGCACATCTCGACTGGGCGACGGAGCGGGTGAACTCAGCGAAACCGGTGACCTAGCGCTGTCCATAAAGTTCTCCGATGAACCCGCCGGCACCTATCGAGTCTACCAATACCGATGGGTCTCGCGCGACGAGTATTCGATGATGTCTCGGCAGTATGATGCCGACGGAACTCCCACCGGCAATTGGTATGGCGGATCATTTGTGCGCGTAGGGGGCGAGTGAGCCATGCCTGACGATACGCCCCAACGCCCCGATCCCGACAAGGAAGACATTATGGCGGGCGACCGGCGCATTTCGCGGCCCGACAGCCGGATGCCCGATTGGTATATTCCCGATGCAAGCTATCGTCCGATCCCGATAGCATGGTTCACCGCTGCGGTACTGATCCAATCAGTCGCAATGTTCGCCATCTTCACCCTGCTCTTCAAGAAAAGCGGTTGGCTAACGATTGGCCTTGCTGGCCTTGCATCAATCGCTCTCTACCTGTGGTCGATGGATCGCGGTCTGAAGGAGGCAAGCATGGGCTGGAAAATGGCGCTTGCAATCGTGCTGGCGTTGCAATTCCTGCTCGTGGCCAATGGGGTAAGCCCGAGGCTCTAATTCCGCTATTCGCTGTGAATATGCAAATGCCCTTCCAGCGTCTTATGCACGGGGCACTTATCAGCGATTGCAAGAATCCTTGCGCGCTGATCCTCGGTTAGATCATCGCCGAAGATTTCGATTTTGCGATGGAGAGCCTGCACGGCCATGCCTGTTTCTTCAGAAACCGCATGCCCGCAATCCTCTGCATGGCTTCGTTCGTACGTCACGTGCACACGATAGCCTTCAACCGGCCAGCCTTTGCGATCGGTGTACATCTTCATCGTCATCGCCGTGCAAGTACCGAGCGCGCCAAGCAAAAGGTCATAGGGTGTTGGCCCCGTATCATCGCCGCCATAGCTGCGCGGCTCGTCAGCGATGAAGCGATGACTGCTCGTATGCACCTCTGTGCCGAATTTGCCGTGCCCGGTCTGCACGACAACCCCATCCTCAGGCATCGGCCAGTCGTCGCGCAGTGGCAGGTAGCGCTTGGCCCAAACCGCAATCGTCTTAGCGGCAAACTCGGCATCGGCCCTGTCGGTCAGCAAATGGTCTGCTCCCGCCAGGCTGACAAAACTTTTGGGGTGGAAGGCGGCCTGGAACAACGCGCTGGCATGCTCGACCCCAACAATGGCGTCGGTTGGCGAATGAAGCGCAAGATAAGGCAAGCGCAAGTCCCTGACTAGATCGAGCAATTTGACCTCTTCGGTCCGCTCCAAAAACTCGCGGCTGACCGAAAAGCTTTGTCCGCCGATTGTCACCGGCCCTTCACCATCTGCACGGATGGCATCGTGATCGCCCTGTATGATGTGGAGTACATGCGGGACATCGGAGGGCGCACCGATGGTAGCCACCGCCGCAACATTATCCGGTCCAAGCTCGCGCGCGGCGGCCAAAACGGCCGCTCCACCAAGACTATGCCCGACCATCAACAGCGGCGCATCAAACCGCTCGCGCAGCGCCTTGGCCACTGAAACCAGGTCGGCGACATCGGTGGCAAACCCTGCTCGCCCAAAATCGCCCTCACTGCCGCCCAAGCCCGTAAAGTCGAACCGCACCGTCGCAATGCCCTGCGCGGCCAGCGCTCGTGCCACGCTGATCGCCGCGCGGCTCCGCTTTGTGCAGGTAAAGCAATGCGCGAACACCGCCGCCCCGCGCACCAAGCCAGTGGGCATTTCCAATGCACCATCGAGCGCATGTCCGGCGCTGGTCGTGATCGAGAGTGTTTCTGTGGGCATGGCGGTCCTCCTTTGGCCTTGGCTTGTAGGGCTATTAGCTGGCGCGCGCCATTTGGTTACGCTTGGCTTGGATTATGCGCCCGCAACCAGGGTACGCATTACCGAGGATGATAGCGCAGCGAGCGCTCGCTAAAGCGCTAGCTTACGTTGCGTCACCCTTGCCACTCGCCGCGATGGACCTTAACGCTCGCGTCAAGTTCAGTTGCCATTCGAGATTTACAGGAAAACTCATGACCGATCAGCCGCAGCGCTTTGAAGGCACCAGTGATTATATCGCCACCGACGATCTGAAGGTTGCGGTCGACGCCGCAGTCACCCTCCGGCGCCCACTGCTGGTCAAGGGTGAGCCGGGCACAGGCAAGACAGTGCTGGCGCATGAGATTTCGAAGGCCATTGGCGCGCCTCTGATCGAGTGGAACGTCAAGTCCACCACCAAGGCGCAGCAGGGCCTGTATGAGTATGACGCAGTTGCCCGCCTGCGCGATGGCCAGCTTGGCGAAGAGCGTGTTCACGATATTCGCAACTACATCAAAAAGGGCAAGCTCTGGGAAGCGTTCACCAGCGAACAGCTGCCCGTCTTGTTGATCGACGAGATCGACAAGGCCGATATCGAGTTTCCGAACGATCTGCTGCAAGAGCTCGATCGGATGAGCTTCGATGTTTACGAAACACAGGAACGGATTGAGGCGAAGGAGCGCCCGATCGTGGTTATCACCTCGAATAACGAGAAGGAATTGCCCGACGCATTCCTGCGCCGTTGTTTCTTCCACTACATCAAGTTCCCCGACCGTGAGACGATGCAGTCGATCATCGACGTGCACTATCCTGGCATCCAGAAAACCCTCGTGAGCAAGGCGATGGACATCTTTTACGAGCTGCGCGA
>JBCBDF010000093.1:0-7777 GCA_038529875.1 Pseudomonadota bacterium
CGGAGCATACTGGGATATAATCCGGGTGGAAGGGTGGAGGGTGCGGGTGGCTCGGTTCTTCAAGTCAGACGCAGCTCAAGCCCACCCATTCTCCAGGAATTCCAGCGCGCATCCGGCCAAAGTCGCTGCGCCCATCGGCAGGGCATTCTCGTCCACATGCATGCGCGGGGAGTGGATCGCGCAGCAAGAACTCCAGTCCTCGCCTTGCGGCGCAACGCCCAAGAAGAACATCGCGCCCGGCACTTTTTCGAGCACGTAAGAGAAGTCTTCGGCACCCATGATCGGGTTGGGCAGGTCGCGCCATGCGCCTTCGCCACCAAGCTCGCGCGCGACCTTTTCGCCCAAGGCAACTGCGCGGGTGTCGCACAATGTCACCGGGAAGCCGTGCTCGATCTCGCATTCCGCCGTGACGCCGAACGCCTGCGCTGTATTGGCCGCGACTTCGTCGATCAGCTGATGCGCTTTCACCCGGTTCTCGGCGGTCAGCGTGCGGATCGTGCCCGCCACCATCGCATCGTCGGGAATCACGTTATGCGCCGTGCCGGTGTGGATCTGCGTTACCGTGACGACCACCGCGCTGGCCGCGTTGAAGCGTCGCGTCACCATCGCCTGTACCGCCCCGACAATCGCCGCAGCGGCTGGCACGGGGTCGGCGCAATCATGCGGCATGGAGGCGTGGCCACCCTGCCCCTTCACCGTAATCGTGAACTGATCGGCGGCGGCCATTAACGGCCCGGCGCGCCCGCCGAGCACGCCGAACGGGGCATTGGGCATGATGTGTAGGGCAAAGGCGGCATCGGGCAGCGGGCGCTCTTCATTGCCCCCTAACAGGCCATCATCGAGCATGAAGCGCGCACCGTGATACCCCTCCTCGCCCGGTTGGAACATGAAATCGACTTTCCCAGCGACATTATCGCGCTGGGCGCTCAACAGCCGCGCTGCGCCCACCAGCATCGCGGTGTGCGTGTCGTGCCCGCAGGCATGCATTCGGCCCGGGATGGTGGAGGCGAAGTCGAGCCCGGTCTTCTCCTCCATCGGCAGGGCGTCCATATCGCCGCGCAGCAGCACGCGTGCCCGCCCTTCATTTGCCGGTTTTGCGCCCTTGAGCGTCGCGACCGCGCCGGTGCACGACGTTCCCACGCGCCATTCGAGATCGATATCGGCCAGCGCCTCGCGCACCTTCGCCAGCGTCTTGGGTGTTTCCAGGCCCAGTTCGGGCTCGGCATGGATCGCGCGGCGTAGCGAAACGATGTCGGGGGCGAGCGCGCGGGCGGAATCAATCAGGTCGGATTTCAACATGCCGCCAGTCTACGCATTCAAACCGTCAAACGGAACAGCCCGAATTGCGCGCCGAATGTCCCGCAGGTGAGCCAATCCGCGGTTAAGCCGCTGCTGCCACGCTTGCTAAACCAACAAACACGCCGAAGTAACGCTTCGCGCCGCCGGTACGAAACATGACAAAACGAAGAAATTTCTGGCAGTGTTAACGCTGTTGCCGCTAGGAGGCGCGCTTATGGGAACGCCGATTTACGAATTTGCGCAAATGCCGCAGCCTAAGGGTGCGTCCGGCACTGTGCGCCAAACCCGCCGTGAGCGCGCGCCGGGGGAGGCACCGACCGTCGGCGTGATCTACAATCCGCGCAGCCATCGCAATAAGGGTGAAGACTTCGATTGCGGAATTTCGCCGCATGTCTTCATCGCGAAGCCAGGTGATCGGTCGCAGTTGCCAGAGGCTCTCACCAGTCTCGCGGAGCGCGGGATCGACCTGCTGGTTATCAATGGCGGCGATGGCACGGTGCGCGATGTGTTGAGCTGTGGGCAGAGCATTTTTGGCGATGATTGGCCACCGATTGCGGTCCTGCCCAAGGGCAAGACCAACGCGCTGACGGTCGATCTGGAGGTTCCGCTCGACTGGACGCTGCAACGCGCGATAGACGCGCTCGATGAAGGGCGCACCATTCGCAGACGGCCGATCAAAGTGACGTCACTCGACGGTCCGCGCTCCAGCGTGATGGGTTTCATCATGGGCGGCGGTGCGTTTACGCTGGCGACGCAAGCGGGCCAGAGCGCGCATCGCCTTGGTGCGTTTAACAGCCTGGCGGTAGGGGTGACAGTGTTCTGGGGCATCCTGCAAATGATCCTGGGGTCGCGGACGAATGAATGGCGCAGCGGCACCGAGATGGACATTCGGCTGGGCGGCAGCGGCGCGGCGATGGAACATAGCGGGCTGGGCGATCCCAAGCGGCGCCAGTTGCTGTTCGCTTCAACGCTGGAGCGGCTACCCGCGGGCCTCAAACCCTTTGGCGCGATGACAAGCGGGCTGAAAGTGTTGGCGATCGATCAGATTTCGCGCCGTACCACCGCGATAATGCCGGCGGTTGTTACCGGCGCGATCACTCCGAAGGACCTTCGCGAGCGCGGGTATCACACAGTCAGCGCCTCGCGCTTCACGCTGGAAACGGCCGATCCATTTATCCTTGATGGCGAAGCATTCCCTTCGGGCAAGTATCGCATCGAGCAAGGCCCTGAGCTGGAATTCGTAACACCGTGAGCGGCGATGTGCAGGCGCCAACGGCGCTTGCCGAGCGCATCACCACACAGCTGGCAGTGCCTGTCGATGATGACGTGCGCGATTTTGCAGAGGCTTTGGGGCAAGCGGCAGGCGCGCGGGCCGTTCTGTTCTACGGATCGAACCTGCGAACCGGATCGCTCGACGGGGTGCTCGATTTCTATGTCCTGACGCCGGGCTCGCAAGTGGAGCGGATCTGGCCCCGTGTGAGCTATCACGAACGCGACACCGACGGCGGGATTACGCTGCGCGCGAAAGTCGCTACCATGTCGCTGGAAGGCTTCGCCAAGGCGGCGGCGGGCGAGTTGACCGACACCACGATCTGGGCGCGGTTTGTGCAGCCAAGCGCGCTGGTGTGGGCCGGTAATGTTGCCACCCCGAGTGGCGATACCAAGCATGACGTCACGACTGCGATTGCCGATGCTGCGAAAACGGCGGCACAGCTGGCTGTCGCACTCGGTCCAGAGTCGGGCGCAGCCGATGAGTATTGGCGGGCGCTGTTCCGCGCGACTTACCAAGCGGAGTTTCGGGTCGAGAAAACGGGGCGCGAGAACGATATTCTCAGCGTCAATGCCGCGCATTTTGCCGGGCTATTGCCACTGGCTCTGAGGGCGAAGGGAATCGAGTTTGGCCAGCAGGACGATGTTCTGACACCAAAGCTGGGTGATGCTGAGCGCGCGCGCATCATCGCCTGGTGGAGCCGCCGCCGCCGGTTTGGCAAACCGCTAAACTTTGTGCGCCTGCTCAAGGCCAGCACGACCTTTGAGGGCGCAACCCGCTATGCCGCTTGGAAGATCGAGCGCCACACCGGGATGCCGGTCGAGGTCACGCCGTTTCGCGAGCGCCACCCAATCCTGGCCGCACCCGGCGTGCTGTTCTCGCTGTGGCGCCACCGCCGCAGCTGACGCGTTTTAGCTGAAATACTTCATCTGGATCGCAATCCGGCTGACCCCGGTACCGGTTTCGAAGCGCGTTTTCGACACGCTCGGCTTCCCCAGGTTGAAGATATTGATCGACGGGTTGCGTGACATCGCCCCGCCATCTTGCCGGATATCGGTCTTGCCATTGCCATTGGCGTCGTGGCGCACCGCGATGGCATAGGTGCCGCTCGATGGCACCGGCATACAGAATGTCATTGTGCCTTTGCGTGCGGGCACTTCGATGCGGTTGAGCCAGCGGCCCTTTTCCAGCCACTCGGCTTTCGTGCCGCGATAGACCTGCACACGCACCTTGCCGCTGGCACTCTTGATGCCGTTGACGGTCACGCGCACCGCAGGCCCCTTGCCGGGCGCGCATTGGCGCATGTCATTGGAAATTTTCTGGCGGTATTCGCCCTGCGCCGCTGCCGGCACAGACAGCGCGGCCACCCCTGCCACTGCAAGCCCGAGCGCGCCCAATCCTGCGAACAATGTCTTCATGCTACCCTTCAACTTGTCTGATGATGCGCCCGCCAGATGTAGTTTGGCGCAGCGCAATACGGCCCTTTAGCCGCGAGATATAACGAACGTTTATGAAAACACCGCTGAATTTTGGCTGAATTTGCGCGAATTGAAGCGTTCAGACTGCGGATCAACAATGCGGATCAACGGCGTTGGCCCCTCCATTCCCCTTACCGTGGTGGAAAAGGGCCAAGTCGCTGTTGTGAGGCGATTCGCAGGTGCTTACTCCGGCGTTAACCTGCCTTACTGCAAAATCTTGTGGACCAAGGCACACGGTAATGGACCCGTTATGGCAACACCGCTGATCTCCCCCTCTATCCTTTCGGCTGATTTTGCGCAGCTTGGCGCAGAAGTGCGCGCGGTCGATGAGGCCGGTGCGGACTGGATTCACATCGATGTGATGGATGGGCACTATGTACCGAACATCACTATCGGGCCAGACGTGGTGAAGGCGCTGCGTCCGCACACGGCCAAGACATTCGACGTCCACCTGATGATCGCACCGGTCGATCCGTATCTAGAGGCTTTTGCTGAGGCGGGCGCGGATATCATCACCGTACACCCGGAGGCGGGGCCGCATTGCCATCGCACCTTACAGGCGATCAGGGCCTTGGGGAAGAAGGCGGGCGTGGTGCTCAACCCCGGCACGCCGGTCGATGTGCTCGATAATCTGATTGACCTTGCCGACCTGGTGCTGGTGATGAGCGTCAATCCCGGGTTTGGCGGGCAGAGCTTCATCCATTCGCAACTGGCCAAGATCGAGCGCATTCGCGCCATGATCGAGGCAACTGGCCGCGACATTCACCTTGAGGTGGACGGCGGGGTGAACCCGGAAACCGCGCGATTGTGTGTGGATGCGGGGGCGGATGTGCTGGTTGCAGGCTCGGCCACCTTCAAAGGCGGTCCGGATCATTATGCGGCGAATATCGCCGCGTTGAAGGGCGAGGGATAATGGAATCGCTGTTTCGTGATACGGAAGAGGAGGCCCGCATCGATAGCGATGCGAATGCCGCTACTCCGCTGGCCGAAACAAGCCCCGATGATCGGCAGGGAAGCCTCGCGATCCCGATGGCGCAGGACGATGCGCAGCCGACATCCAGTGCCAGTGAAGCGCCTGCCTATGGCGAAACGCCAGCCCCGCTTGCGGCTGATCGCGCGCTTGCTCTTACCGACGTTATTGCTCCGCGCACCAATCCCGGAGAGGCGATGCTGCGCTTTGCCTATCGCATGGGAGTGCCGGGGCATGCATTGTCCGCCCCGTTCCGTCGCCCGCCCAAGACCCGGGTGCTGGCCACGGTCGATAGTCCGCTCAAAGGCGATCGGTCGGCGGGAATTGCCCTGCGGGCCGGGCACTTCTTGATCAATGGTGCGAAGCTGCCGATTGCGCGAGTGGAATACGATGCATCGACCCGGCTTGGCCCGATGTTCGACCGCATGGTGCACGGCTTTGGCTGGCTGCGCGATCTCGCCAGCAGCGCCCCGCGCGAGGATTGCGTCCCGGTAGCCGAGCGGATCACTCGCGCCTGGCTCAATGCCTGCCCCGCGACGGGCAAGGGCCGCGCGTGGGAAGTGGAATTTGCCGGGCAGCGCCTGCTCGCTTGGTTGGTGAATGCGCCCTTGGTGCTGGCCGGCAGCGATCCAAAGCTCAAATCGAAATTGCTCGGCGTTGTCGAAGACACCGCCCGTTGGCTTGATCGCAATGTGTCGCATGGCAGCAGCGCCGGTGATCTGGGGCAGGTTGCGGGCTGGTGCGCGATCACCGCGGCGGGATTGCTGCTTCCTGAAGGCAAGCCGCGCAGGCTCTATGGCGAGGTGGGCCTGATCCGCGCGCTCGGCGATCTGGTGGCGGAGGATGGCGGTGTGCTGTCGCGTTGCCCCGATGCGCAAATGCTCGCCATCGCGCTGCTCACCGATCTGATCGCCTGTTACGAGGCAGTCGAAATCGAGGCACCGCAAGCGCTCGGCGTGATGCGCGAATTGCTGGCCCCGCCGCTGCTTACATTGCGCCACGGCGACGGTGCGCTCGGCAATTGGCAAGGCAATGGTGCTATCTCTGCCGACCGGCTTTCTGCCTTGATCGAAGCCAGCGGCGTACGCGCCCGCCCGCTCGAAGATGTGCAGAACTGGGGGTATCAGCGGCTGCGCGGCGGCAAGACCGTTGTGCAGTTCGACGCGGCACCTCCTCCCCGTGCGCGCAATGCCCGTGTCGGTTGTGCGTCCACGCTGGCATTCGAAATGTCCGACGGTGCGCAGCGGCTGATCGTCAATTGCGGCGGATCTGCGCTGGCAGGCGGGCAAATCCCGGCGCGCATTCGCCAGGGCCTGCGCGCGACGGCGGCGCATTCGACTCTGGTGCTCAACGATGCCAATTCCACTGCAGTGAAACTGCACGGCAAGCTTGGCCGGGGCGCAGAACTGGTCGAGGTGGAACGACGCCTGATCGGCGAGGGGCAAGCAAGCGGCGGCGCGACTCTGATCGAGGCCAGCCATGACGGCTATGCCCAACGCTTTGGCCTGACCCACCGCCGCACGCTCGCCCTGCGTAAGGACGGTAGCGAGCTTTCCGGGCAAGACGTGCTGCTGCCCGCTTCGCGCAAGGGAAAGCGTGGCAAGATCGGCTTTGCGATCCGGTTTCATCTCGGGCGCGGGGTTGAGGTGCATCTGTCCGATGACAAGCGCGGGGCGAGCCTGCTGCTGCCCGATGGCGGATTGTGGCAATTCCGCATGCGTGGCGAGAGCGCGGGCGGAGATGAAGCCCAGCTCTCTTGCGAAGACAGTTTGTGGGTCGATGGTGCGGGCGCACCGCATGCGACCGAACAATTGGTGATCGAAGGTATGACATCGCGCGGCGGGGGTGAATTTTCCTGGCTGCTCAAGAAAATGGGATAGGGTCCCAAGAGGCAATCTAATGAGCGATTTGACGATCAAACGGGCGCTGCTGTCAGTGTCCGACAAAAGCGGATTGGCGGAATTGGGCAAAGCGCTGGCTGCGCGCGGTGTCGAGTTGGTCAGCACCGGCGGCACGGCCAAGGTGTTGCGCGATGCGGGCCTCGAAGTGCGCGATGTCTCCGACCTCACCGGCTTTCCCGAGATGATGGATGGCCGGGTGAAGACGCTGCATCCCAAGGTGCATGGCGGATTGCTGGCGCTGCGCGACAATGATGAACATGTCGCCGCGATGCAGGCGCATGACATAGGCGCGATCGATCTGGTCGTGGTCAATCTTTACCCGTTCGAAGCGACCGTGGCGAAAGGCGCCGAGCGGGCCGAAATCATCGAGAACATCGACATTGGCGGGCCGAGCATGGTGCGTTCTGCCGCCAAGAACCATGGCTTCGTGACGATCATGACCGATGCGGCCGACTACGCCGAGCTGCTCGAAGAGCTGGACGCCAATAATGGCGCGACCAGCGAGGCGTTTCGCATCCGCATGGCGGGCAAGGCCTATGCGCGCACTGCGGCCTATGACGCAGCGATCGCCAGCTGGTTTGCCTTTGGCGATGCCTTTACCCATCCGCTGGGCGCAGAGGCGCTGAAGGCCACCCCGTTTGTCGAGACCATGCCGCTGGCGTTCAAGCGTTCTGACGAGCTGCGCTATGGCGAAAACCCGCATCAATCCGCCGCTGTTTATGTCCCGCAATCGGTTGGCGCGGCGGGCGTGCCGCAGGCCGAGCAGTTGCAGGGTAAGGCGCTCAGCTACAACAATCTGAACGATGCCGATGCGGCGCTGGAACTGGCGGCGGAGTTTGCTGGCAGCGACCCGGCGGTG
>JBCBDF010000094.1:0-7752 GCA_038529875.1 Pseudomonadota bacterium
AGCGCTCATCAATTTGCCAAAGCCGCCCGCGCCGATGATGACATTTTCGCCCGGCACTTTCACATCCTCGATGGCGTAGTCTGCGGTGGGGATACCGCGAAAGCCCATCAGCTCCTCGCGCTTGCCAAACTGCATGCCGGGCATGTCTTTTTCGAGCAGGATCGCACCGATCCCTTTGGCACCCGGATCGTCGGTGAAACGACAATAGGTGACGTAGTAATCCGAATGCCCACCGCCGCTGGTCCAGCGTTTGTAGCCGTTGACGACGTAACCGTTTCCATCCGGCGTGGCTTTGGTGGCGAGGTCGGTCAGCGCGGTTCCGGCATCAGGCTCCGACATCGACACGGCGACAACCTTCTCGCCCTTGATTACCTCGGGCAGAATTTTCGCCTTCATGTCGTCGGAGCCAAAGCGTTCAATCGTGCGCACCGGGCCGGTCAGCGCCTCGAACACCGGGAAAGCGACCGCGTTGGAAATCTGCGCGAATTCCTCCAGCACGATCAGCGCCTCGATATGGCCCAGGCCCAGCCCGCCATATTGCTCCGGCAGGTTGACACCCAGAAACCCCATTTCGCCATAGGTTTGCAGCATGTCAGGCGGGACGGGATAGTCCTTCGCCTCCATATCGCGCGCCAGCTCTGGCAATTCCGCGCGGGCGAATTTGCGGGCGGTTTCCTGCAGCTCGCGCTGCTCATCGGTCAGGTTGAAATCCATGGTCTCGCTTTAAGTCCTCTCGGTCGCGTCCTGTCCACCTAGCGCATTTGTGAGGGCGACGCGCAAGCCCTGCTCGCATAGGGTCGCGCGCAACAGCATATCGGGAGAGAGACGATGACCAAACTCCATTCCAGCTTGGGGCCAAACCCGCGCCTGGTGCGAATGTTCATGATCGAGAAGGGTCTTGAAGAAGGGAAAGATTTCGAACGCGTGCATTACGACATCATCACCGGCGAGAACCGGCAGGATGAAAGCTACATCGCGAAAAACCCGCTAGGCACGATTCCGACGCTCGAACTCGACGATGGCACCTGCCTGACCGAAAGCTGGCCGATCTGCGAATTTATCGAGGAAGAATATCCCACGCCCAACCTGTTCGGCGAAACCTCGCGAGAGCGGGCCGAAGTGCGTAAATGGGCGCGCCTGTTCGATCAGGAATGCGTGGTGCCGATGACGATGGGTTTCCGCGCGACCGGCGGGCGGCCGATGTTCGAACCGCGCATGTCCGTTGTCAGCGAAAGCGCAGGCGCCGAATTGTCGGCTATGTCGGATGAGAAATGGCGCTGGTTCGATGCGGCGCTGGGAGACCGGAACCACTTCGCCCTAGGGCGCTTCACCTTTGCCGACCTGATCGTGTTCTGCTTTGCCAATTTCGGCTTCACCGTGGGGTGGAAGCTGCCCGAGGGGACAGACAATCTCGCGCGCTTTGTCGAGACGCATAATCAGCGTGAGAGTGCAGGCGTCTGGCAACAGGCTGAGTAGTGCCCGACCTGTCTGGAAAGGTTGCGCTGGTCACCGGATGCGCGAGTGGGATTGGTGCGGCGAGCGTGCGGCGGCTGGTGGATGATGGCGCACAGGTGCTCGGCACGGATATGGACGAAGCGGGCGGCAAGGCGCTGTGCGACGAAGTGGGCGCTCGGTTCGCCGCGCAGGACGTGGCCGACCGCGCGCGCTGGAGTGATATAATCGCTTTTGCGACCGAGCAATTCGGGCGGCTCGACATCCTCGTCAACAATGCCGGGACCGTCTCTGGCCTGTCGATCGAGGATGTGACCGATGAGGCGTGGGATCGGATTATCGCGATCAACCTGACCGGAATGATGGCCGGATGCCGCGCGGCCATCGCCGCGATGAAGGACAATTCTGGCGGCGCATCAGGCTCGATCATCAATATCGCATCGACCACCGCGATCACACCGCTGCCATCCGATGTCGCCTATTCCGCCAGCAAGGCGGCGGTGGTCGCGTTGACCAAGAGCATCGCCACGCATTGCGCGAAGGCGGGCTATGCGATCCGCTGCAACACGGTCATCCCCGGCGCGACCGAAACCGGCATTCTCAACGCCGCCGAAGAAGCAACGCCGGGGCTGAAGGCAGCGGTTGCTGCAACCTCCCCCATGAACCGGTTGGCTGACCCGGCAGAAACGGCCTCCGCAATTGCCTTTCTGGCGAGCGATGAATGCCCTTTCATGACCGGCACGGAAATGCTGGTGGATGGCGGGATGATGGCGCTACATCCGGGCTTCTGACAACGCCTCTGTTGGTGTCGAGCCCGTTCGTGTCGAGCGAAGTCGAGACACGCCAGTCATCCGCCCAAAGCAGTCTCTCGACTAAGCTCGAGACGAACGGCAACACGCGGACTAACCACTCGCCATCCGCTCCAAATGCCCCGAGCTGCGCATTTGCGCCGCCGTCCAGGCGAACACTGCCATCGCGATCACGCCGGAGACAAGGCATACCGCGAAGACGGCAATCGCTAGCGACGACGTGCCTTGGGTCGGCGCCAACCAATCGCTGATCCAGCCGATCACGGCGAGGCCCAGAGCCTGCCCGACCAGATTGTTAAAGAACAGCGCGATCGCCACCGCAAAGCCGCGCTGAGAAGGCTCAACCGCTGCCTGAATGCCAGACAGGATAGGGGCCTGGCTGGCCACGTAGATCGCATAGGCGAAGGCGAACCAGGCGAGGAACGGCCAGAACGCGCCCGACGACAGGCTAAGCGCGAGTGGAATGAGGCAACCGAGGCTGACAATACCGGGAAGCCACGCCCGCCAGCGTTCGTCGCGCCGCGTCAGCCACTCAGCGACATAGCCTCCGAGGATTGGCCCCGGTATCCCGCCCAGCACAAACGCAAACCCGAGATACAGCCCGACATCGCCGCTCGAAATGCCGAAATTGCGCATCATCACCGCCGCCATCCAGACGGCCAGCGCGTAGCCGATCATGATTTGCACCGCCCAGCCTATGGCGAGGCCGACAAACACACGGTTGCCCAGCAGCACACGGGTCGTCTCCATCAGCGGCTGCTGCTCGATTGTTGCGCCGTCTGGGGCATAGCGACCGCGCCGCGGTTCGCGCACGGTGAGATACATCACAAGTCCGATCAACATGCCTGGCAGGCCCATCAGCACAAACGCCCAGCGCCAGCCGAACGCCTCGTTCAACTGCCCGCCGACGATCAACCCGCCAGCGGTGCCCATGGTTGCGCCAATGGTGAGGAAACCCATCGCCTTGGCCAGCTCGTGGCGGCGGAAATAGTCGGCGACCAGCGATTGCGAGGCGGGGCCCGAGCACCCTTCACCCACGCCCACCCCGGTGCGAGCAAGGAACAACGTCCAGAACCCGCTGGCCAGCCCGCACAGGGCCGTCATCGCACTCCAGAACGTAATAGCCCCGGCGACGATGTTCTTGCGCACCGAACGGTCGGCAAGCCGGGCGGCGGGGAATCCGACGATCACATAGGTTGCGGCAAAGGCAAGGCCGCCGATCAGCCCAAGCTGGAAGTCGCTGAGCGCGAACTCCGCCTTGATATCCTCCAGCAGGATCGCGAACACCAGCCGGTCGGCAATCGAGAACATGCTGACCACGGTGAGCAATCCCAGCACATACCATCGGTACGCGCCGTCTGTCGGAGCGTCTTCTTGCGGGTCTGGCTCAGCCGGATCGCTCACTTGCGCGCGCCCTAGCGCTCTGGCCGGGCCCACAAGCCATTGTCGACCGGGATCTCCACCCCGGTGAGGAAGCGGGATTCGTCGCTGGCGAGGAACAGCACAGTGTTGGCAACATCTGTCGGGTGGCCGAGCGAATCCTTGGGCAGAACGCCTTCGGGGATATCCATCGGCTCTTCGCCCTTGCGCCCCGAAACCTCCATCACCATCGGCGTTTCGATCCCGCCCGGCATCAGCACATTGACGCGGATCATGTTCTCCTCATCCTGGCAATACATCGCGATCGACTTAGTCATCGACCGGATTGCGCCCTTGGCGGCGGTGTAGGCGGGGATATTGCCATAGCCCATCAGCGAGGCGGTCGAGGCCATGTTGATGATCGAGCCGCCACCTGATTTTGCCATTAGCGGAATGGCTTTTTGGCAGCCGAGAAACGTCCCCTCGACATGGATCGCCAGATGCAGCCGGAAATGCTCCAGCGAGCATTCGAGAATGTCTTCGAAAATCACATTGCCGGCATTGTTGACCAGGATGTCGAGCCGCCCGTGCCGCTCTTCGACCGCCTTGATCACGTCGATCCACTGGTCTTCCTGTGTCACGTCGAGGGCGAAGGCATCGCCATGGATGGCTGCGGCAACTTCATGCGCCAGCTCAACTTCTCGGTCGGTCACGATCACACGCGCACCCTCAGCCGCAAGGCGCTCGCAATCCGCCTTGCCCAAGCCCATTGCGCCGCCCGTCACGAGCGCAACCTTGCCCTCAACCCGTCCTGCCATTTCTCTCTCCCAAGAGTGCTTTTGTGCGGGCAGACTATCCGCGCAATTGCCCCGCACCACTGTCGAAAGCGCCAAGGGTTTGCGCGAAATTGCGCCAATTTGCCAGTCGCGCACGCGCTTCGAACCGATAATCTGTGCAGCGGGAGACAGGCCGATGATGAGTGAAGTCGAAGTCGCCAATTTGCGCGCGCTGATGGAGTGGGAAGCGACACGATCCGCCCCGCCTGAGGGTTTTCCCACACTCCCCGACATGCCAGCCGCGCGTTACACTTCGCCCGAATATTTCGCGCTCGAACAGGAGCACATCTTTCGCAAGAGCTGGCTGTTCGCTGGCCATATCGGCGAGATACCCGAGCCGGGCTGCTTTATGCGGTGGCACAATGCCGGAGATCCGCTTGTGATCGTCCACGGCATGGATGGCATCGTGCGCGCCTTCTACAACACCTGCCGCCATCGCGGCGCGCCGGTCGTCACCGAGGATTACGGCAAATCATCGCGGCTGATGTGCGGCTATCACAACTGGACCTATAAAACCGATGGGACGCTGGTCGGCGTGCCAGAGCGGCAGGATTTCCCGCCCGATTTTGACATGAGCTGCCGCGGGCTGATCCCGGTACGCTGCGAGATGTTCGGCAATGTCATCTTCGTCAATTTCGATGATGAAGCGATGTCACTGACCGACTGGCTCGGCCCCTTGGCGCAGGAGTGGGAGGAGTTCGCGTTCGGCAAAGTTCGCCTCGCCGCGCGCTATTCCTTCGATCTCAATTGCAATTGGAAGGTCGCGATGGAGGCCAACATGGAGGTCTACCATGTGCCCTTCATACATCCGACCACGGTCGCACCGCTGGTCGACCCCAAGCGCAACCTCAACACGATGTATCCCAATGGCCATGCGCGGATGCTCGCCCCGCCGCCGCAAACGACCGATCGCGAGCATGTTCGCGCGGTCGATAGCCCGCCCGAATGGCAGCCAATCGAAAGCGTGGGCGAGTTGGGGCGTACGTGCACGCAAAGCTATACCCTGTTCCCCAATTGGGTTTCGCCGCTGTCGAATTATTTCGTGCCGCCGCTGGTGTTCTGGCCAACCTCGCTGACCACAACCCGGCTGGAACTGGTGACGATGGCGCTCGATTGGGGAGATGGGACTGCCCCGGGACCTGTGGACCGTTCCGGATGCAAGCAAGCCCAATGGCCGCGATATGAGCCCGATTATCCTCGAAGATATCCAATTCGGCGAAGCGATCCAGCAGAGCATGCAGAGCGCCGCCTTCAAGAGCGTGCCGCTATCCTATCAGGAGGCGCGCATCTACAGCTTCCACCAATCGTGCGACAAAATGATCGGTGTGGAGAATGTGCCGCCGGAACTCCGCATTGAGCAGGTTATCGGCGAGGGATGGGTCTGGCCTAACGAGCCGCGCCTTGCACAAATGCAAGCAGACCTATCAAAAGAGCGTGAAATCGCCGAATAACGCTACGGAATTCTCGGGTTTGTGGCGCATTTGCCGCACTTTCACCGCCTGCCTAGCGCTTTTGCTAGATGAGCGCCGACCGCCTCAGCCATACAAAACTAACAATACCAGAAGTCGCACAACAGCGGCTCGGGTGAGGGATGAATGCACAGACTGACAAAGTCTGGCTTCAAATGGGAGAGAGCAGCATGAACACACTTCACACTCGCAATCCGTCTTATCAGTCAGGCCGTGTAATGCGCCGCGCACTAATGGGCAGCGCGGCTCTGGTGGCGATGGCATGTGTGTCAGGCACGGCGCTGGCGCAAGATAGTGAGACGAGTGAAGAGGCTGCCGATGAATTCAGCGGCGGCGAAATTCTGGTTCAGGCTCGCAAGCAAACCGAGACACTGCAGGAAGTACCGGTGACGGTGACGGCCATCGGCGGTGAAGTGCTGGAACGCTACGGAGTGGACCAGGTAGCTGACGTGGTCAGCCGCGTACCGACGCTGAACGTGCAGGTCGGCGGTTCTGGCTCGGGCGGTCAGCTCTCTCTGCGCGGGGTAGGCTCCTCCAACATTTCCGCCGCTTTCGACAGCGCCGTGGCGTTCGATTTCGATGGCGTGCAGGTTTCGACCATGCGGCTGGTGCAGGCTGGCTTCTTCGACACCGCCCAGATCGACGTGCTCAAAGGCCCGCAATCTTTGTTCTTCGGCAAAAGCGCCTCGGCTGGTGTGTTCGCGATCCGCTCTGCCGATCCGACCCCGACATGGGAGTTCGGCGCGAAAGGTTCATACGAATTTGAAGAGCAAGGCTATACGGTCAGCGGATTTATCTCCGGGCCGATTACCGACACGCTCGGTATTAGGGTGGCCGCACAATATAACGACATCGAGGATTTCGTCCCGCTGCAGGATGGCACTCCATCGGTGCACGGGGATGCGCGCAGCACTACCAATTTCGTTGGGCGCGTGACGCTGGACTGGGCTCCGCTCGATAGTTTCGATGCCAACCTAAAGCTGCAATATGTGAAGAATGAGGGTGACGGCGCGATCCAGCACTCCGACATTTTCTGCGGGGCCAATGGCGTCGCCGATCCGGTCTTCCTGCTGCAAGGTGTCGTCGCGATCCCGGCGGGGAATGATTGCAACATCAACGATGGGAAATACTTCCTGCCCGATGCCGCGCCTTCGCTGGCACCGGGCGTGCCAACGCCATCAGCCGCCGCCGGGCGCAACGGTGTGCCGTTCGCTGAAACCGATATTTTCTTCGGGCGACTGCGGATGGACCTCGACATTTCCGACAATCTCACGCTCACCAGCGTTTCAGGATATCTCAATCTCGATTCAGTCGATTTCGATTGCTATTCCTATGTCGGGATCGGCCCTGCATTCTCGCCAATCGGCGATGCGATAATGGATCCGACCTTCCTCGCCGCCAACGCGCCAGCGCTGGCAGCGACCAATGCAGCGGGTTCACCGCAAGGCGTCGGCTGCAGCGATCCGGAAAACCAGCTGCGCCAGTTCAGCCAGGAAGTGCGCCTGACATCGGATTTCGACGGTCCGTTCAACTTCACACTGGGTGCGTTCTGGGAGGATCGTAGATTTGTCTTCGACACCGCTCAGCAGGCTGTGAACATTTCGATTATCGCACCCGATCCCATAACTGGGTTCACCTATGACTGGGACAAGCGCCACGTCACCAAGACGGAAGCTGTCTCTGTATTCGGTTCGGTAATCTTCGACATTACCGACCAGCTCGAACTGTCGGGCGGGGTTCGCTACACAGATGAGAGGAAGACCCAGACGATCAGCGTGCCTTATCTCCACCTGTTCCTGCAGGGGCCCGGTTTTGTGGCACCAGGAT
>JBCBDF010000095.1:0-7701 GCA_038529875.1 Pseudomonadota bacterium
CGTCCCCGGTGCATTCACGCCGACATGCTCGGCCAAGCATTTGCCGGGCTTCGTCGAGAAGGCCGAAGATCTGAAGGCTAAGGGCGTCGATGAGATCGTCGGCACCGCGGTAAACGACGCATTCGTGATGGGTGCATGGAACCAGGCTGCGGGCAGTGAAGACATTACGATGCTGGCCGACGGCAATGGCGATTTTGCCGATGGCGTGGGCCTGACCATGGATGGCTCGGGCTTTGGCATGGGCAAACGCGGGCAGCGTTTTTCGATGGTCGTGAATGACGGCGTGGTTGAGCAGCTCAATGTGGAAGAAGGCGGCGAGTTCAAAGTCTCCAGCGCGGAGCATTTGCTCGGCCAGCTTTGAACTCAGAACTATCGCACGATGTGAAAGGGCGCCCATTTGCGGCGCCCTTTTTTGTGCGCGGTTGATGCGAAATCGAAACCGCTCAGGCTTTGTGGGCGTCATCTTAAACTAGTGGGAGAGATCGAGAAGCTCCGGACAATACGATACTATTGAACGTGATGACCCTGTCTCTGCCGCGCGCAGCAATATTGCTAGAGGTGACTGGCCGCCCTTCATAGTGTTCGGTTCTACAGCCGGTGATGTACTAAGGATTTTAGCCGAATGGCGATGGAATGCTCCAAAGCCGCGGTGGTACTATCCGGAACTGTTGCGAGCGAAGGGCGCGACAAGGCTACAGAAGAGATAGCAACAGCTGGCTGCGCTCTCTCTTCGCCTCTGCGTTTAAGAAAGATTGATCAATACCCAAAGCAGTTGATTTGGGTTAAAACGCGCAGAACCGATCAATACCCCATCAGCGCCATCACTTCCTTGCGGCTGCGATGGTCGTCAAGGAAGCAACCGAGCATCCGGCTGGTCGTCATCTCGACTCCGTGAGTCTTAACGCCGCGACCCGTCATGCAGCCATGTTGTGCTTCGATTACGACAGCAACGCCCTGCGGTTCTAGATGGTCCCAAATGCACTGCGCGACCTCAGCCGTCAGGCGCTCCTGAATCTGAAGGCGCCGTGCAAAGCCATGCAGCACACGGGCGAGCTTGGATATGCCCACTACTTTGTTCTTGGGCAGATAGGCGATGTGCGCCTTACCCGTGATCGGGGCCATGTGGTGTTCGCAATGCGATTGGAACGGGATGTCTTTCAGCAGCACGATCTCATCATAGCCGCCCACTTCTTCAAACACGCGGCTCATGTGGATGGCAGGGTCTTCCTGATAACCTTGGCAATATTCAAGCCATGCACGCCCGACCCGCTTGGGCGTATCGAGCAACCCTTCGCGCTCGGGATCGTCGCCCGACCACCTAATAAGGGTTCGAATCGCATCCTGCACATCTTCAGGAACATCGGGTTTGTTCAAGGGATTCTCCGGGTCGAATTCGTCGTGATCATGCACATTCATATAGTTCATGGCTAAATTTTCACTCTCTGGCTAGCGGAGCCGCGAAGCGGCCTCGACATTTTTCCGGTGATCCCAGTGAGATAACTCGCTTTGCGCCTTCGGGTTCCACTTAGGGGAGTTTTAATCAGACCTTATACACGGGCGCGCGATGCCCTGCCCTGTCTGACGCTGTGCTTGCAGGGGCGCTGCCAGCGCCCATATCAGCTGAATGGATCGCACGCTCTCAGGACCGGACCCGAGCGAATTCGAACAGGCCGCGCTCGCGACACTCGCTCGGCTGCCTAGCGAGTTTCGTGACAAACTCGGTAATATCGCGCTGAAGGTCGAGGAATTTGCGAGCGCCGAACAGCTTGCCGCCGTCGATATCGCGAACAAATGGCACCTCAGCGGGCTTTATGAAGGCACCCCCTTACCGAGCGATCGGTCTGGCAGAGCGGCGAGATGCCACCCGTTATCAGCCTGTTTCGCCAGCCATTGCTTGCCGAGATGCGCCAGACCGGTGTGGAGTTCCAAGTGTTGGTACGCCACGTTGTGATCCACGAAGCCGGACATCATTTCGGATTTTCCGACGATGATATGCACGCGCTTGAGGATCAAGTGGGAAATTGACGGGTGGAGGGGGCGGGTCTCTACGGCCCAGCTTCAAATTTCCGCCCCACCAAAAAAGCCCACCCCGAATAGGATGGGCTTTTTATGGCGCACCCGGAAGGATTCGAACCTCCGGCCCCCTGATTCGTAGTCAGGTACTCTATCCAGCTGAGCTACGGGTGCACTTGGAGGGCGGCACATAAGGGGGGGCGCGCAGCTTGGCAATCCCTTTAGCGCCAAATCGCCTAGAGATTCTTGAAGAGCTGCCGCGCCAGCGCAATATCCAGTGGCGGCTTGGCAAGGCTATCAATCTCTTGCGGGGTGAACCAGCCAACCGACCCACCTTCCAAGGCCGTCGGTACACCTTCCCATTTGGCGATTGTGTAAAGCAGGATGACAATCGGCTTTTCGCGGATCGCTTCATCTTCCTGCGCGAAACCTGCCGCTATGCAATCTTGCGCCAAGACTGAAATGCCGAGCTCTTCGCGCAGTTCGCGAATCACAGCATCCCTAGGGTTTTCCGTAAGTTCCACCTTGCCACCCGGAAATTCCCACAAGCCCCCATGATGTTTTTCCAATGGCCTTTTGTGCATCAAGAAACGGTCATCTTCCCCGCGCAATGCGCCAGCAACGACTGGTATCCAACTGTTAATCATGTCGGAATTTTTTCCATGTGGAAGCGTTGCATAAACACTTTTTTAACGTGCCAGGCTCCATTGGTGGCACATCGGAAACGTAATTGACGGATGAGACCATGCTTTTGACGAACTTCCTTCGGGAACTCGGAAACGACGAAACGGGTGCTACTGCTGTTGAGTACGGTCTGATTGTCAGTTTGATCGTAATTGCGTGCATCGGTGCATTCCAGGCTGTTGCCAACGAAAACACCGGCCTGTGGGCTCAAGTACGAACAGCTGTCACATCAATAGGTAATTAACTCTTTTGAAAGGCTCCAAATTAGGAATTTTTCAATAGCTAACACCTAAACCTCAAAAAGTTCGATCCCGCATTGGGGTTGGCACGGGTAACGAAGACTGAACCAGGAGACTACCAATGAAATTCTTTAACAAGCTTATCGCTGACGAACAGGGCGCAACTGCAATTGAGTATGGCCTTATCGCTGCTCTGATCGCTGTTGCTGCAATCGCTGCAATGGGTGCCCTCGGCAACCAGCTGTCTGCGACCTTCACTGAAGTTGCTTCGAGCATGGCCACCTAACCATAAGTCGAAAGACTTCGAGCACAAAGAGAGCGGCGGGGCTAGTCCCCGCCGCTTTTCTTTTGTGCGCTGTAGATTCTGAATCGCAGTCAAAAACTGCAGCGGGATTGATCAGCGCGCGCGAACCACGAGTTTAACTTTTTGCCCCGGCCGCACGCCTTCGCGCGACCCCAAAGCGTTTAGAACACGAAAGCGATCCTCCTGCGCGTCGGAATAGGCCATGCGCCGCGCCAGCGATTGAACCGAATCGTTCCGGCCCACCGTCACCACATCGATTCGCCGCGGAATAACCTGGCTCGCCTCCGATGCGCTGAGCCGCCGCATAGAATTGAACATCGCGGTAAAGGTGTTTCCGCGCCCCGCCGGGGTAATCGCCGCGAAGTGATAGGCGCGATCATTCGCAAATTCATACGCGAATATCACCAGATCAACCTGCGAATTGCCGTTGTTCACCCGCGCAGTTCCGTAAGCCGCCTTGATCCCGTTGACACTCGTGCGCTGAATGCTCGAAGGAGCGAGCCTTTGTTGCTCGCCGCCAAACGCATTAAATTGCTGGCGAATATAGCTATCGAGATCTCCAGCATAGGGCGCGAGGGTCAACTGCGCCTGCCCGCTCTGGCCGTTAATGCTCACCGCGCGGCTGCCATTGACCATGTAGAATCCCTGCGGCGCGGTGAACGACAGTCGCAGGACGGGGTGAATGAATTGCCGCCCCTCGATCACGCCCTGCTCGGGATCATCGCCGTAGATTAATCCATCAATCCGGGTCAGGAATGTGTCCCGGTTGAGCGTGCCCGATGATTGCCCTGCTTTTGTCAGCGCGGTCTGCACCCGGCTGGCCGGGTCCGGGTGGGTCGAAGCCCAGGCCGGAACCTTGGCATCGCCCCGCCCCTGAAGCCGCGAATCAAGCGAATTCTGCGCCGCCAGACTGGCAAGAACTGTGCTCATCGCGCGCGGATCATACCCTGCACGATTGAGATATTCGATGCCGAGCTCGTCCGCCTGAAGTTCCTGACTGCGTGAAAAGCGTAGTGTCAGCAGCTGCGAACCTTGCATAAATCCACGACTCACGGTGTTACCGATCTGGCTGTCGCCGAGCAGGATCGAGCTGCCGATCGCACCGAGCACGCCGAGGATAGAATTGCGCTGCGCAGCCTGTTGGCGGCGCTGCGAGTGACGCGCGGCAACATGACCAACCTCATGCCCCAGAACAGCAGCCAGTTCGGCTTCGTTATTCATCAGGCTGACCAGCTGGCGCGTCGTGTAAATATAGCCACCGGGCACCGCGAACGCATTGTTTACCGAGCTGTTGAGCGTGCTGACCGTGAAGCTTTCGCGCGCATTGCCGAGGCCTGATTGCACCGCAATGTTCTTACCCACTTGCTCGACATAGGCAGCCTGTGCACCGGTCATCGCGCCGCCGAATTCGGCCAGCAATTGCGGGTGGAATTCCGCGCCCTGCTGCGCTTCGCTTTGCGTGATCGGGGTGGACGCGGATGGTATCGCGGCCCCGCCGAGGCAACCCGACAGCAACAACGCCAATGGCGCAGCGGTCGTGATCGCTAGCGTCCGGGTCGAAAATCCGCCCTTTTTGAGGGTTTTGATTGGCTTGAATACAGTTTTGTCGACCATGATGGTGTCTCCCGCTCCCTTCCAAGCAGCATCCCACCAGAAGCTGCGCCCAATCCCGCCGAAGCGGGTTCGATATTGTAACTATCGAATTATGCGTGACTTCGGCAAGCCCCAGAGGCTGCGCACTCATCGGGTCGTCGCGCGCACAGCGCGCAGCACCCGGTGCAACGGGAGATTACCCGCCCAATTGCAGGAAGCGTTCCTCGCGCGTGCGGATCAGCGTTTCGCTTGGCAATTCGACCAGCGCATCAAGCTCTTGCCTAATCGCTTTAGACAGATTGGCGGCAGTCGCCGCAGGGTCGCGGTGCGCGCCGCCCACCGGCTCTTTAACGATCCGGTCGATCACACCAACCCGCTTAAGGTGCTGTGCGGTGACTTTCATCGCCTGCGCTGCCTCGGGTGCCTTGTCCGCCGTGCGCCACAGGATCGAAGCGCAACCTTCCGGCGAAATAACCGAATAAACCGCATGTTCTAGCATCAGCACGCGCTCTGCGCTGGCCAGCGCAACCGCGCCGCCGGACCCGCCCTCGCCCACAATCACTGCAACCATCGGAACCGGCAAAGCAAGGCACGCCTCGGTCGAGCGGGCGATGGCTTCTGCCTGGCCGCGCTCTTCAGCTTCGACACCGGGGAATGCCCCTGAGGTGTCCACCAGAGTGACCACTGGCAGTCCGAACCGGCCGGCCAGCTCCATCAGGCGGATCGCCTTGCGATAGCCCTCCGGCTTACCCATCCCGAAATTGTGCTTGATCCGGCTCTCGGTATCATGGCCCTTTTCATGCCCGATCAGCATGATGCGCCGACCGTTCAACCGCGCAAACCCGCCGATAATCGCCTGGTCATCGCCGTAATAGCGATCCCCACCCAGCGGTGTAAAATCCTCAAACGCATGCTCGATATAATCGCGCAAATGCGGGCGGTTGGGATGCCGCGCAACCTGCGTCTTCTGCCACGGCGTGAGCGAAGCATAGGTGCTGGCGAGCAAATCGGCGCTCTTGGTTTCCAGCCGAGCCAGCTCACCAGCAATATCGACGTCGTCCCCTTCGGCTGCGCTGCGCAATTCTGCGATGCGTTCTTCCAACTGGGCGACGGGTTTCTCGAATTCGAGGTATTGATTCATGCAGGTGCGCTAGTCGGAAGCGTTGTTTTGAGCAAGGGGGCGAGAGGCAAGCGGGTGGCGCGAATTCACAAGGGCCACGAGCCGCGCAGCATCGACATGGGTGTATATCTGGGTGGTCGCGATATCGGCATGGCCCAGCAGCGTTTGCAACACGCGCAGATCAGCCCCGCCCTCCAGCAAGTGCGTGGCAAAGGCATGGCGCAGCACATGCGGGCTAATTCCCGTCGGATCAAGGTCCGCCCGCGCGGCCAGACCTTTGAGCAATTGGAACAAGCGCACCCGGGTCAAGTGTTTGCCCTTTCGCGAGGGGAACAGGAAACGCGAATCCTCCGGGCGCAGCTTGATCCATTCCGCGAGCGCTTCACTGGCACGTTCGCTGACCGGGACCATACGCGCCTGCCCGCCCTTACCCATAACGGTGAGCAACGGCGCATCGCGTGGGACCGCGCTGATCGGCAGGGAAACCAGCTCGGTAGCCCGCAATCCCGAGCCATATAGCAGCTCCAACAGGGCCAATTGCCGCACCGCATTGGGAGTGCCAGCGTCGGCCTCCAGTTCTGCGCGGGCAAACAATTGCTCGACCTGATCGTGGGACAATATCTTTGGCAGGGGACGGCGCGCGCGTGGCTTTGGCAAAGCGCCCGATGGATCATCCTCGCGCCAGCCCTCATCCAGCGCGAAGCCCATAAACTGTCGTATAGTGGAGGACTTGCGCGCCACGGTGGATGGAGCAAGGGAGGCCCATTCGCTCGCCAGCTTTGCTACGTCTTCACGCGTAGCCTTGGCGAGATCGCCGATTGCTTCCTCCGCCCCAGTAAGATCGCGGGCATAGGCGGCAAGCGTGTTCGCCGCCGCCCCGCGTTCCGCCGCGAGCATATCGAGAAAGGCCTGTGTTGCTGCAGACATCAGGTCCGCCCGACCCTATCCGCGCGCGACCGCTTCTGCCGCGATCATCCGGGCCTCTGCACCCAGCCCTGCCGCGTCCAGCGCCGACACGATATGGTAGAGATGCAGCGGGGTCATCTGGTTCCAGGACGCACCCTGCATGCCCAGCCCTGCGAGAAACGAAACCAGCGTCGGGTTGCGATACTCGCCCGCTTGGGAAATCATCCGCGTCCACTTGCTGCTGCGATCAAGGTCAATGTCGAGCTCGCCCGAAAACGATGTGCGATCACCGCCGGTGATCCGACCAAGCCCGGCCAACCCGGCGATCAGGAATTGCGATTTGCGCTGCTCTTCACTCGCGTCATTGCTCAAGAAGGCCTCGATATCCGCTTCGCTAGCTGGGCTTCCGCGCTCAGCCTGAGACAGGATAATCAACGCCCAGCCCATACTGCCGCCGGGAACGACTTCGGTCCATGCGAGCGCATCGCGGTCCAATCCAGCGGTCAGCATGGACGCGATCAAAGCGCCCGATTGGTCGCCAAGGTCGGCGCTGGGGCGCATGCGCGCAGCGGCATAGGCGGTCATCACATAGCCGCTGTAATCAACGATTATGCCGTCTTCCGCACCCTCGCCCCAGATCGCCTGCATCGCCGCCAGCCGAGCCGCCGCATCGCCACCAACATAGGCCTCGCGCAAACGCGTCGCCATATCGGCTGGTTCTCCCGTGATCGTATCGTCGGCATAAATCTGGCTGTACAAATCGACCATGGCAGAAGATGACATGATACCTTCACTGCTCGCGCGGGCGGCAAAGCCTGCCCGCTGGGCCAGCGGCACCATCG
>JBCBDF010000096.1:0-7677 GCA_038529875.1 Pseudomonadota bacterium
AGATTGTGTGCGATCGCGTGCTTGGGCGGCGCACGAAACGGGCCATTGCCCTCAAGCGAGGCAATCACTTCTTCGCGAGTGAAGAAGCGCACCTCAGCCATCTCGGTCTCGTCAATAGTCAACTCGTCGCTATCGGCATGGCTGTGGCAGCCAACCATAAGCTGGCTGGGAAATGGCCAAGGCTGGCTGGCGACGTAAGTCACATCACGCACCCTTATCCCGGCCTCTTCAAACACTTCGCGCGCAACAGCCTCTTCGATGGTTTCGCCCGGCTCCACAAAACCGGCGAGCGCCGAGAACGCGCCCTCTGGCCAGCCCTTGCCCCGACCGAGCATCAGTCGCCCCTCGTGCTCTGCCAGCATGATGGTAACCGGGTCGGTGCGCGGAAAATGCTGCGCGCCGCACTCGCCGCAACTGCGTTGCCAGCCGCCCTTGGCGATGCTTGTCGCGGCGCTGCATTGCGCGCAAAAGCGGTGCCGGGCATGCCAATCAGTCAGGCTGCGCGCACCGCCGTAAAGCGCAAGGTCGCCGGGTTCGAGCGTCGCCATAAGCGACCACAATTGCGGGTTCGCCATGCGTGGGCTGGCGTCACCTTGCGGCGGAACAGCGGCAAAGCACGCTCTCTCTCCACCGTCGCTGCGATCTAGCCCCAGGAAAACCAGCTCAGCATCTTCCGACGCATCTGCCAGTGTGCCCCACATCAGCCTGCCTGCATCATCGAGCGAGGGCATCAGCGCATCGAGCGCCAACAGCCGCGCCTTCCAGTTCATCAATCCAGCCAGCCTATCCGGATCGGCACGAACATGATCGGCCCGGTCAATCGGTGATCCGGCAAAGGCAATCGGACCGGTGGCGGAAATGCTCGCAGCGGAGAGAGGTTTATGCACGTGGCTCAGCCACCTTTCATCTTGGACATATCCTGCTCCAGCGCGGCCAGGAATTCATCACGGATCGGATAGGCTTCAGTCGGCATATATTGCGTCCAGAGGGCAACGCGCATGTTTGCACCAAAATCAACGCTGGCAAGCGTGCCAGCCGCCCCGCCCCAGCCGAATTGCATGCCGACCGATCGACCGCCCGCACCGTGGCCTTGTCCCTCGATCCACGAACCGGTCATATCGACCGTATCGGGCAACAGGTTCGACACACCGATCCGCACAGCCTCCTCGCTCATCACCTCGACGCCATCGAGCGTTCCGTAACCGAGCAGCATGCGCAGGAAGCGATCGTAGTCTTTGGGCGAACTGATCAAGCCGCCGCCGCCCGATGGAACCGTAGGCTCATCAAGATAAATCGAACTCGCCGCCGGATCGATCGGCAGCGGGAAGCCGCCAGCGATACCGTAATTATCGGTTGTGCGCGGAATCTCACTTTCGGGTAGAGTGAAGAACGTGCTCTCCATACCGCATGGCGTGAAGATGCGTTCTTTCAGGAAATCCTCGAAAGTCTGTCCTGAGACGACCTCTATAACTCGTCCCAGCAAGTCGATGCCGGCGGAATATATCCATTTCGTCCCCGGTTGCGCCATAAGCGGCAGTTCAGCCAGACGGTCCGCCCATACTTCAAGGCTGGGTGCAGGGGTTACTTCGGGGAGGCCGGGAATCGGCAAGCGGCTGACCCGTCCGCCGACCAGACCTTGCTCTGCAAAGGCTTTAAGCAACGGACCCTTGCTGGTGATCATGTAGCCAATGCCAGCGGTGTGCGTCAGCAGATGGCGGATCGTGATCTCGCGTTCGGCGGGAACGGTGTCATCCAGCGCGCCTTCGGGATCCTTGAGCACCTGCATGTTCGCGAATTGCGGCATAATTTCGCCGAGCGGCTGATCCAGGCCCAATTTCCCCTCGTCGATCAGCATCATGATCGCCATGCCGGTGATCGGCTTGGTCATCGAATAGATGCGGTAGAGCGAGTTCTCGTCGACCTGTTCCGCGCTTTGCAAAGACAAGGTTCCGCCGCCCACCGTGTGCGCGTGATCTTCCTGCGCCGACCCGAACGTCACCATCATATTGGCGACCTTGCGCGTTTCGACATAGTCTTTGATCATCGCCGAAACATTGGGCCAGCTTTCGCTCACATCATGAGCAAAAGCCATCCGGCCGAAAGGCATGGTCGCCAGCGCGCTGCCCGCAGCCAAATAGGCGCCGCCGCGCAGCAGAGCCCGGCGCGATGTCGGAACAGAATCAAATTCGCGAAATGCCATTGGGGTGAACCTCTCTTGTCATGTCTGGCCTGAATTTTCGCAGCCGCGCTAGCGATCAGGCCATTAGTCTTATGTGAACTGGTGTTTGTCTGAGTGGGTGTTTGGGGCAGAAGCGATAAGTGGTCAATTGGGACTTGAATTGTGTTGGTGTTATACTCATATAACACACATGCTCAATCTTCTTTCTTACCTGTTCGGGATCATCTCGCTGGTGATCGTTATTCCATCGACCATTCCGCTGCTGGGTTGGGGCAATTGGCTTGCCCTACCTCTGATTGTTGTCGGGGTCATAATCGGCGCGCTCTCATCGAAAGATGGCGGGCGCAATTTCTGCCTGATCGTATTGCTGATTGCCGCTGTGCGCCTGTCGCTAGGCGGTGGGATTATCTAATCCCGAGCCAGCGCGAGCCGCGCCGCCTTAGCGAACAGAGTCGGCAGGCCCGCATTATCCAGCTGCGTTAGCGGCCACCACTCGCCGTCCCCGGTCGGCGATTCTTCGCTTTCAAAAAGCTCGACCGAGAGCGTAAGATGCGCATGCGTAAACGTGTGACGCACCGCCCCGAGCGCACGCCATGCCCCCTTTAGCGGAGGCTGCGAAGAGCCATCCTCACGCGCCGACCAGCCGTCATCAGGGAGCGACCGCATACCGCCCAGCATGCCGGTGCCCGCCCGCTTGACGAGCCAGACTTCGCGCGTATCTCCTTCACCGCGCTCGATCCAATATGCTGTTCCGATCCGCTCTGGCTTTGCTTTCTTCGGCGGTTTCACCGGCAGGCGTTCCGGTTCACCCGTTTTGCGCGCTTCGCAAATCTCCGACAGCGGGCAAAGCAGGCATTTCGGGGACTTACTGGTACAAATGCTTGAGCCCAGATCCATCATCGCCTGCGCGAAATCACCCGACCTATCCTCTGGCGTGATGCGTTCGGCAGCGTCACGGATCGCCTTGTGCGCCTTGGGCAGTGGCTCGGTAATATTGAACAAGCGCGACACGACCCGCTCGACATTGGCATCGACCACGACCGCGCGCTCGCCAAAGGCAATCGCGGCAATTGCGGCGGCTGTGTATGCGCCAAGGCCTGGCAATTCGCGCAGCTCCGCTTCGGTCGTTGGAAAGCCTCCTCGCGCCGCGACCTCACTTGCGCACTTCACCAGATTGCGAGCGCGCGAATAATATCCCAGCCCAGCCCACGCCGCCATGACGTCTTCCTCGCTAGCCGCAGCAAGCGCTTCGACCGTCGGCCAAATCTGGGTGAACTTCGCGAAATAGGGCTTCACCGCCGCAACCGTCGTCTGTTGCAACATCACCTCTGACAACCATACGCGGTAGGGCCAAGCCGGGTCACTTGAAGGCTCTGCGTTGGGCGAATTGCGCCACGGCAACGTCCGGGCATATTTGCCATACCATTCGAGCAAAGTGGATGAGATGTGGTGATCGCTGGAAGTCACATGCGCCCTATGGCATGGCATCTCACACAATGGGAAGCAACAGCGACAATAGCGGCAAAAAGCCGGGGAAACCTGCCAAGAGCGTCGGCAAGAAACCCGGTGGCAAACGCGCGCGCCCATACGAGCGGAAGCGCGGCATGGGCGTCAAACCCATCGGCGAGCTGATGCCAGAGATTGGCCGCACCGCTTTTCGCCGCTTCGGCTTCGTACAGAGCTCCGTCGTCACACGCTGGCCGGAGATAGTCGGCCCGCATCATGCCAAGGTTTGCAGCCCTGAGGCGTTGCGCTTCCCGCCCGGAGAGAAAGCCGACGGTATCCTGCAATTGGTGGTCGTGCCCGCACATGCGCCGCTGATCCAGCAGGTGATCCCGGAGATTATCGAACGAGTGAACCGCTTTTTTGGCTATCAGGCAGTGTCACGGATAAAGCTGCGGCAAGGCGCGGTTAAGCCTACTCATGCTCAAGAGCCTGCAAAGGCGCCGCCATCGCTAAAGCCAATCCCGATGGAATTGGGGGATTCCTTGCGCGATATTGGCGATCCGGAACTGCGCACGGTGCTGGAATCGCTCGCGCGCAGCCTGGGTGACGGCGAAGATAAAGGGAAAAACGAGACGTGAAATTGTTCAAGTTTGGCATGTCCGGCGCGGCCCTCGCGCTGGCTGCAACCTCGCCGGTATCCGCGCAGGATGTAAGCACAAAAATCGGTCCGTGGATGAATACTGTCGAAGTTACCGAGACCGGGCATGTTATCGGCAATCCCGATGCGGAAACGGTGCTAACCGAATTCGTCAGCTATACGTGTTCGACTTGCGCTCGCTTTTCGGTCGAAGGTGATCCGGCGCTTGACCTTGTCTATATTTCCACCGGGAGACTGCGCTTCGAAGTTCGCCCCTTCATTCGCAACGCTCTCGATCTGACCATTTCGATGCTGGTCGCATGCGGTGATCCCAAGAAATTCAAGGGCAATCACGCCATGTTCCTGCGCTCGCAAGGCAAGTGGCTGCCACAGGCTGCCAATGCACCAAAGTCGCAACAAGGTATTTGGGGGCGCGGCGATCGAGGCGCCCGAATGAGTATGTCGAGCGCGCTCGGCTTGAGCGATAAGATGATCAAGCAGCGTGGGCTTTCCCGGGTGGAGGTGAACACCTGCCTTGCGGATGACGCCAAAGCGCAATCGCTGATGGCCAACACAAATGCCGCAGCGGCGCAGTTCGATATTGATGGCACCCCGACCTTCGCGATTAACGGCGAAGTCCTGCCTGAAGTGCATGGCTGGGAGGCGCTGTATCCCGCGCTCACCGCGCATTTTGAAGCGCTCAGGAATCCAAATGCCGAGCCGGAATTGGGCGAAAGCCAGTTTGATCTGTGATTTTGTCCAGTTTCGGGACAAATACCTTGCGATTTGCCCCGGTATGGAGTTCGAACTGACACATTTGTGAACAAGCAAAGGCATCGAGCTTTCGCGCCCCATTTCCTTCGTATAGCGTCCACACAAAGATCAGAGGACTTTAACGTCATGACCCTTTCTCGTCGTTTTCTCGCTGCTGGCTTTGCCGCACCGCTGGCCCTCGCCCTTGCTGCCTGCAACGGTTCGGATGATCCAGAGGGTGCGCTGTCGGGTGAGCCAATTGCAGCCATTCCTGCGCCCGATGGCCAGGCCTGGACCGATATCGTCACGGTTACCGATGAAGACGGCTACAAAGTCGGCAATCCTGAGGCTCCGCTTAAACTGGTCGAATATGCCTCGCACACCTGCGGTGCCTGCGCGAATTTCGCCGCGACCGGGGTTGCCCCGCTGAAAGAGAAATATGTCAGCACCGGCGTGGTCAGCTTTGAGCTGCGCAATCTGGTACGCGACCCAATTGATCTCACAATCGCTGCGATGGTTCGCTGCGGTCAGAAGGAAAACATGATCCCGCTTTCCGATCAGGCTTGGGGCGCGCTCAACGATATTATCGGTAATGTCCAATCGAATAACGCCGCTTATCAAGCGGCTGGTGAGATGCCAGTCGATCAGAGATTTATTGGTATCGCGGAAGCGGCTGGACTGATCGATTTCTTCTCGGCCCGGGGCCTCAGCGCTGATCAGGCCCGCACCTGCCTGGCCGACGGTGCGAAGATCGAAAGCATTGCGACAACTTCGCAGACACAATCCGAAGAGCTAAACCTCACGGGAACCCCGACCTTCATCCTTAATGGAGCAAAGGTCGATGCGATCGGCTGGGACCAGCTCGAACCCGCGCTGCAACGGGCCGGGGCCCGCTAAGCGGCGCATTCGGGAGGGCACACACAGCATATGCAGATTAGCCGGCTAAAGCTCAGTGGTTTCAAGAGCTTTGTAGAGCCGGCTGAACTGCGCGTGGAGCCGGGGCTGACCGGGGTTGTCGGCCCAAATGGTTGCGGCAAATCCAACCTGCTTGAAGCGATCCGCTGGGTCATGGGCGAAAACTCGCCCAAATCGATGCGTTCTGGCGGGATGGAAGATGTTATCTTCGCCGGCACGTCCACCCGCCCTCCCCGCGATTTTGCCGAAGTTGTGCTCCATGCCGCCGACGATGATGGCGAAGAGCTGATCGTTACCCGCCGGATCGAGCGCGGTGCGGGCAGCGCCTATCGCGTGAATGGCCGCGATGTTCGTGCGAAACATGTCTCGCTCACCTTCGCCGACGCGGCAACGGGTGCGCATTCCCCGGCTCTCGTCAGCCAGGGCAAGATCGCTCAGGTGATTGCTGCCAAGCCGACAGAACGACGGCAAATGCTGGAGGAAGCGGCGGGCATTGCGGGCCTGCATGTGCGGCGCAAGGATGCCGAGAGCAAGCTGCGCTCGACCGAGAAAAACCTGGAACGGCTCGAAGACCTGATGGCAGGTCTCGATACGCAAATGTCGTCTTTGCGGCGTCAAGCAAAGCAGGCCGAACGCTACAAGAAACTGACGGAGCAAATCCAACTGGCCGAGGCGCGCCTGTTATTCGCCCGATGGCGCGATGCCGCCTATGCGGCAAAGGAAGCGCGCGAAGCCGCAGAGGGCGCTGATCAGCGGGTCGAAACAGCCAAGCAAGCCGTTGACGCCGCGCAGAAGGAACAGGCCACGCTCGCGGTAAAACTGGCCGATGCACGCGATGAACTTGCGGACCGACGCGATGATGCGAGCGCGCATGGCCACCGCATGGCGGCTTTGTCGGAGAAGCTGGAAGCCGCCGAGCAGCGCCTCGCCGACCTTGAGCGGCAGCGCGTTAGGCTGGAGGAAGATCGCGGCGATGCCAACCGGATGACCCGCGATGCGGCCGAAGCGCTGGAGCGCCTGACCCGCGAAATGGGGGAGAGCGGCAATGCGCTGAAGCGCGACGAGGAATTGCGCCCTGCCTTGGCAGCGAAATCGGAAGATGCCGAACGCGCTAGCCGCGCCGCCGAACTGGCATTGGCCAAGGCAACCGCTGACCATGCTGGGGTCGAGGCCGAGTGGCGGGTGGCAGAAGCGGCTATCGAGCAAGCCGAGGCGCGCGTTGCGAGGCTTGAGAACGAACGCAATCGGTTGCAGCAGCAACAGACGGAGCTGACCAGTGGCGGCGACCCTGAGGAACAGGTCGCGGCGGCTCGAGACGAAGCGGAGCGTGCGACGGCGGCGCTTGGCGAATTGCGCGCAACTCTCGAACAGGACCAAGCACGCAAGGCCGACTTGCAAAGCGCCCGCGATGAGGCTGGCGCGGCACTCGCCACTGTCAAAGCCGAACTGGCGGGGATCGAGCGCGAGTATTCAGCGCTTGCTCGCGACCGCGATGCCCGGGCCAAGCGTGCTCAAGATAGCGCGGGCCTGCCTCAGGCGCTGGAGAAGGTCAGCGTTAAGCGCGGCTATGAACGAGCCATGGCAGCCGTGCTTGGGCGCGATTCAAAATCACCCATTGGCACGCCGCAAGATGGCAAGGATGGACGGTTTTGGTCGGGCGGCGCGGCTCCCCAGCCGGTTGCAGACAGTTGGCTCTCCCATGTGACATCTTGCCCCGAAGAGCTGCGCGCACGCCTCGCCCTTGTCC
>JBCBDF010000097.1:0-7624 GCA_038529875.1 Pseudomonadota bacterium
TGCCAGATGGAACCCTTGCGGAATGCGGCAATCCGGCTCGCGAAAGCCCTTGTTCTCCCGCCAGACCAAAGAGTGCCCGCCGCTGCGCGCCATCACCGTGCCCATTTCGGCAGACAGCCAGTGAAGGCGGCGCAGCACCGCCTCTCGCATGCCGCCGATTGCGGGCACGGGGCGATAATCGAGCATGTTGATCGGAATGGCCTCTGCGCGCAGGAACTTGCCGTTCTCCAACCACACTTTCAGGGTATAGCTGACGTGCGTGTGCGGATGCTCTTGATCGAACAGGAAATTGCCGAGCGAATGCGCGATCAGGCCGCCGCGATAGATCTCCAGTCCGTGTGTTACGTGGGGGTGGTGGCCGACAACGACCGGCGCGCCTTTCTCAATCGCAGCGCGAAAGCGAGGCAGTGATAGTTCCGATGGCCGGTCGGCATATTCCATATTACCGTGGAAGTGCATGATCGGCAGGTAACCGGCCTTGCGCTCGCGTTTCGTAACCCGCTCGACATCGCTGCGCTTGCCCCAGGCGGCACCGGCCTTGTTTTCAGCCGCCGTCTGATTGGGCGTCCACGTACCGCGCCATCCGACAAAGCCGTAAATGCCAAGTTTCTTGCCTTTGATGGTGAAGCGCGATGCACGCTCCGCCTCCATCACATTCATGCCCGCGCCGGACCATGCGACACCGGCGGCATCGAGTGCGTCGATCGTGGTTTTGACACCGGGTCCGCGATAATCGGCGGTGTGATTGTTGCCGAGCGAGACGTGGTCGATCCCCGCCCTCGCCAGTGCCTGGGGCAGCTCTGGCGGGGAGAAAAACAGGTATTTCTTGGGCGCTGGCGGCCCCGGTTGCTCAGCCGCGACGACCGATTCCAGGTTGATCGAGGCAAGATCGCTGGTTTCGAGATACGGCTTGATCGCGCTGAACAGCTTGTCGAGATCGCGATCAAGCGTCACTCGGTCGAGCACGGCCTGCTCGCCGCGCGGCGCCTTGAAATATCGCCGACCCGCCATGCTGTCGCCACCGAAAAACAGCTCAATCCGGCCCCTCTTGCGCGCCACCACCTCAATCGGCGGGATGGCCAGGCACGCGCAGCCATCGTCGCGCAGCTCAGCATTGCCGAACGTCTGCACCATAGTGAAGATGCGCTTGCCTTTGATATCGAGGCGGTAATAGGGCGCAATCGGCGCGTTCGCGACGAAATGGCCATCATCGCTGATGTGCGCGGGCGCGCCGTTCACCGTGACGGCAACATCGTCGAACTTCACCCGGTCGCGCCGCCCGTCGAGTAGCCCTGCGACCTGGACTTCGCCCGGCCCGGCGCGCTCTCCGCCAACCAGCGTATGCTCTGGGTGCGCGTATGCAGGCGCGGCGAGCAGGATCGCCGCAGCGGCCAGTGCAATGATAGCAAGGCGAAGCCACGCAAACATGCCCGCACGGTTAGTGCGAAGGGAATGAAATTGGGTTAACGCTCGTCTTACAAGCGCTTAAGCCCCAATGCTCAACTTGCGGTCACGCCCGACGCGTGGTCCTGAACCAGCTCGTAAGCCTTCTCATACCATTCACTGCCGGGATAGTTCGCGCCCAGAACAGCGGCGTACTTTACCGCTTCTGTCTGCACGCCCAGCGCCAGGCTGCTCTCGGTCAGGCGATACAGCGCTTCAGGCGCATGGCTGGTCGTATCATACTGCTCCAGCACATTGCGGAAGCGCAAATTCGCCGCCAGCCACCGGCCAGACCGCTGATAGAACCGCCCGATCTCCATCTCCTTGCCCGCCAAGTGATCGTCGACCAGGTCCAGCTTCAACCGCGCATCCGCCGCATATTCACTTGCCGGGAAACGTCGGTTCACCTCACGCAAAGCCGTCTTCGCCTGCTCGGTGATCTTCTGGTCGCGATTCACATCGCTGATCTGCTCGTAATAGCTCAGCGCGATCAGGTAATACGCATAGGGCGCATCCTTGTTACCCGGGTGGATCGACAGGAAACGCTGCGAGCTCTGGATCGCCTTGTTGTAATCGCGCGCCACGTAATAGCTGAACGCGCTCATCAGCTGCGCCCGCCGCGCCCATGGCGAATAGGGGTGCTGGCGCTCCACCTCGTCAAACAAGGCCGCCGCCAGCAGGGTATTCCCACGATCGAGCCGCCGCTTCGCCTCGCCATACAGCGATTCGACATCGCGCGCGACGTAGGCCACGTCCTCATTCGCCGAGCCACCTGCACAGCCAGTGGTGAGCATGGTGGCCCCGGCAAGGCCGGCGATCATCAGCGAAGAGCGCAGCGCGCGCGTAAACGTAGTCATGCGCCAGCCTATAACCGCGCTGCATCTGAACGCCAAGTGAAGTTGGATGGATTGGTGTGCGCAAACGCTCCCTCCCCCCAAATTTTCCTACTCGCGGGAATTGTGGTTCATCATGATCGGTCCGCAGGACCGCAAGGCCGACTGGCCGCCCGCAGGGCCGACAGGCCCGAGGATATCGCGAGCGCGGATGCGCTTGCGGAAACCAAGGATAACTATGACCCGCAAAGCCGATCCCCGCACCACCCGCCTGCCCGTTCCAGCAGGCCAGATCCCCGACTTCACCCCCGTCCCGCGCAAGGGGCAACGCCACGACGGTTGGACGCCACAGCGCCAGCGCGCCTTTATCGAAACCCTCGCCGACACCGGCAGCGTCCATGCCGCCTGCAAAGCGGTCAATATGAGCCAGGCCGGCGCCTATTACCTGCGCCGACAACCCGCTGCTGAGAGCTTTCGCGCCGCATGGGCCGCCGCGCTTGATCTTGGCGTGCAGCGGATTGAGGATGTCGCGATGGACCGCGCGCTGAACGGCGTGGATGAGCCGCTCTATTCCTATGGCAAGCTGGTCGGCACGCGAAAGCGGTACAATGACCGGCTGCTGATGTTCATGCTGCGCAACCGCGCGCCCGATCGCTTTGCCGCGGGCAGTGCCAAGGCGCTGAACGCCATCGGCAAGATGGATGAGGCGCGCATGACGAAGCGGCTGCGCAAGCAAATGGCCAAGCGGCTGCGCAAGGAAATGCGTCAGGAAATACAGGCCGAGATGGAGGCCGAGGCGCAGGCCAACGCCCCCACGCCGGAGGAAATCCGCACCAGCATTGATGCGAAGATTGCGGGCTTCCGCCACGCCGCCGAGCTGCACCGCAAACAGGAGTGGGAGCGGCTGTCTGAGGACACGCGCGAAGCGTGGCAGCGTTACGAAGCGCTCCGCCAGCGCGATATGGAACAGATCGAGGCTGAGGATGCCGCCCGGCGCACAATCCCCAACGGCCCGCGTGAGACGATCAACGCCGTCCCTCCGCCGAAGACCGTGGCCGCGCCGAAAGTGCCGAAGACCCGGTGGAGCCCGAAGGATGAGTGGGAGTGACGCAAAAGCCCCGCTGGTCCTGAGCTTACCTAACCCAACGTGTCCTGATCCTATCACGCAACACCGTTCGTCCTGCGCTTGCGGCCAACCCCCGCTAGTCCTGAGCTTGAATTTCTCACCCAACACCGTTCGTCCTGAGCCTGTCGAAGGACGCGCCTGCTTGGAAGTGAGACTGACCCAAGGCCAACTCACCGAAGCGCAATGCATTTTCGGCAGCGAACGCAGAACGGCTCGCGGGTGACCGAATAGATCAATCGTTGTTGAGCTTCCCTCGAAAGCTTAAGTAGGCGCTTTCTGATCATGAAGCTTGTTTTCCGCAAATCAGCTGCTATCTGCACCAATCAATGGAGAAGTTATCACCGGCATTATCCACAGGGATTGCATCGACGAACCAAATAGTACAATTTGCGTATCAGCAGTTCGATCACGACGACTTCATCTTAGGAGCTGATGAATGATTGTTGAGATTTCTTTGTTTGTACTTTTCGCAGTATTTGGCTTGTTGGCCGTCATGGTCTTTGGATTAGTGCTAGCACAATTCAGGCAAGGCCCAGCTGCGATTTCCGACCTCATTAATAAGGGCTTCGGAATTCGGGCTTGGCTGAACGGGGATATGCCGGCACCGGACCAGTCGACTTCAATTGATGTGATAGAGGGCGTTGAGTTTGAATTCGACGGTTTTGACGTCAAAATAGCACGTCAGACTCGCACAATATCCGACGAAGTTTGACCACCTAATTAGCCTGCAATGCCGACATCATTCCCGACCGATGGCACCGCGCCTTGGAGTACATCTAGCGTTTCTTATGCTGGTTGGGTTCCGAATGTGCTCGGCCATCTTTCGTTTAGTCTCGTCGGTCTCAAAGGACGATGGGGACACTCGCGAACGCTGAACCACACCGTGGACTCAAACGGGACGAGGTCAATTGCCGTCAGGCAAAATCGTATTGCACAAGACTACCCATACTGGGATTTCCTCGTTCGCATTTTTAAACCTGCGGCGGAACAAAGCTACTTGCTCGTGGCATCAACTCACCCGGCCAAGATACCGTTCTTGAAGAAGACGAATGGCGCTGAACAAGCAGATGTCCGGGTATTTAAAGACGGCCAAGGGCTCTTGGCCGGAACTGTCTTTGTCACACCTAAGAATCGAGACAAGTCAGTCTCGAAGATACGAAAAATCGCACTAAATCAAATTGATAAGTTACTTTCGAGACGCACATCCGATGCAACAGACATTTGTGCGGAAGTGTCTGATGTGCTGGGTCAAGGGAATGGCATGAACTTTCCTTCCATTGCTTACAGATTTGCTCTTTTTCGCACGGGAGAGGTCCGGATTTGGCTCGAAGAACAAACCCACCTCCTCGACTGGACGCGCCAGGCAGGTGCGAAAAAGGTAATCGAAGAAACGTTCCCCAAACAGGTCTACTATTTTTTGAAGGATACGCTGCACACACATTATCATCACGAGCCTGATTCCGATCAATTGCTGCCGCTAACACAGATGAAGGAACTACCTGACAACGACGAGGATAGAGAAAAGGAGAACGAGGTCGCTTGGCGAAGAGAAACGCTTTGGGGTCTCGCTCGTGTAATCTCTAGCTACAGACGATCCAATACAATCAAGAGCTTACGCCGAGCCCAAGGCGTTCTAGCCTACGCAGATGCATTTCAAGCTACTGTAGCGCGCGTATTTCGACCTGCTACTCTAGAAAATGATCCCAAGTTTGATGATGATCTCACAACCTATGACTTCGCTCATACCAAACAGTCCGTATCAGCGCTGGAGGGCTTGAGGACTTGGCGCAACACTGGTGGCGTCCAGCTTCTCGCAGGCTTGACCGCATTTGCACTAGCTGCCTTCACAGTATGGTCGAGCGCCCTCAGGTTGAAAATTGCGAAATGTTCCAATCAGAAAGCAGATGGCGCAGAAGTTCTCCTAAACTGCGGTAGCGTAGCCTCCCAAAGAGCAGATTTGGTGCTCGGATGGATTGTGGATCATCCGCTCGTGTTTGCTGGCTCAATGCTAGTGCCGTCAGCATTCATTTACTCGATTATTGTTTGGGATATTAGAGACTTACCAATCGCAAGAAAGTTCTCGCGATTCTTATCTGCGGCCGCAAGAGCTATCGGAGCATCCGTCGGACGAAAATTCTCGAACCCAATCATAGGCTTCTTCGCTACGATAATCAGTCTGCTGCTCGTAACAGCGGCATTGCTCTTCAGCTTCGCATACCTCGGAAGTGTGATGCAGTCGCGTTGATTAATTATTCGCACGCCACGCGCTGTTCCGCGTTTGCTGGCGCAAACGCTCCACCCAACCCGTTCGTGCTGAGCTTGTCGAAGCACCGTACTTTACTTTGCGCTATTGGCTGAAAGAGAATAACAGCCCTTCGACAGGCCTGTCCTGAGCAAAGTCGAAGGGCTCAGGGAGAGCGGTGATTGGTTAGAGTGAAGCGTAGGGCTTCATTCCTCCCGCATCCGCAGCGCAGCTACAATCCTTCGACAGGCTCAGGATGAGCGGGTTAGCGGAAGCTACTCTTCGCCCATCCGCAGGGCCGCGATAAACGCTTCCTGCGGAATGCTGACATTCCCATACTCGCGCATCTTGGCCTTGCCCTTTTTCTGCTTCTCCAGCAGCTTTTTCTTGCGCGAAATATCCCCGCCATAACACTTGGCGGTCACGTCTTTGCGCATAGCAGCAATGGTCTCGCGCGCGATGATCTTGCCACCAATCGCGGCCTGCACCGGAATCTTGAACAGGTGGCGCGGGATCAGGTCTTTCAGGCGCTCGCACATGCCCCGCCCGCGCTCTTCCGCGACGCCCGCATGGACGATCAGGGATAGGGCATCAACCGGCTCATTATTGACCAGAATGTTCATCTTCACCAGGTCGCCTTCGCGCAGCCCGATCTGCTCGTAGTCAAAGCTCGCATAGCCGCGCGAAATCGACTTCAGACGGTCGTAAAAATCGAACACCACTTCGTTCAGCGGCAACTCGTAAGTCACCTGCGCGCGCCCACCGACATAGGTCAGGTCGGTCTGCACGCCGCGCCTGTCCTGACACAGCTTAAGGATCGAACCGAGGTATTCATCAGGGGTGTAGATCACAGCCTTGATCCACGGCTCCTCGATCATTTCAATGCGGTTTACATCGGGCCAATCGGCGGGATTGTGGAGCATGATCTCCTTCGCGTCTTCGTTCTTCGTCTTGCCCAATTGCAGGCGGTAGACGACCGAGGGCGCGGTGGTGATGAGGTCAAGATCGTATTCGCGGCTGAGGCGTTCCTGAATGATCTCCAGGTGCAGCAGGCCGAGGAAGCCCGCGCGGAAACCAAAGCCAAGCGCTGCGCTGCTCTCCATCTCGAAGCTGAAGCTGGCATCGTTGAGGCGTAATTTGCCGATGCTCTCGCGCAGTTTCTCAAAGTCTGCCGCATCGACCGGGAACAGCCCGCAGAACACCACCGGCTGCACTTCCTTATACCCCGCCAGCGCCTCTGTCGCGCCGCCCTTTACCGTGGTGATCGTGTCACCCACGCGGGCCTGCTCCACCTCTTTGATCTGCGCGGTGATGAAGCCGATTTCGCCCGGTCCAAGCTCTGGCAGGTCGGCGCGTTTGGGCGTGAAGCAGCCGACGCGGTCGACCAGGTGTTGCGTACCGCCCTGCATGAATGTGATGTTCTGGCCCTTGTTGAGCACGCCCTCGATCACGCGGACGAGGATGACGACGCCGAGATACGGGTCGTACCAACTGTCGACCAGGCTGGCTTTTAGCGGTTTGTTGCGCTCACCCTTGGGTGGCGGGATTTTGGCGACCACCGCTTCGAGCACATCCTCGATACCGATGCCGGTCTTGGCGCTGGTCATAACCGCCTCGGAGGCGTCGAGGCCGATGACTTCCTCGATTTCCTCCTGCACGCGTTCGGGTTCGGCAGCGGGGAGATCGACCTTGTTGATGACGGGCACGATTTCGTGGTCATGCTCGATTGATTGGTAGACATTGGCGAGGGTTTGCGCCTCAACCCCTTGCGCGGCGTCAACCACCAGCAGCGCGCCTTCGCAGGCGGCGAGGCTGCGGCTGACCTCATAGGCGAAATCGACGTGGCCGGGGGTGTCCATCAGGTTGAGCTGGTAGGTCTCGCCGTCTTTGGCGGTGTAATTGAGGCGGACGGTCTGGGCCTTGATGGTGATGCCGCGCTCGCGCTCGATATCCATGTTATCAAGCACTTGCTCGGACATC
>JBCBDF010000098.1:0-7606 GCA_038529875.1 Pseudomonadota bacterium
TTGAGCATCGATCACATAGGTTTCCGGCACGCCAGATGCGCCCAGCTCCAGCATCAAAGACGAGATATCGTCCGCGCCGATCTGGGTATAGGGATTGCCATAGCGCTCAAGAAAGTCGGCAACGTCTTCCGGCTTGTCACGAATGGCAATGCCAATGATTTCAACGCCCTGCCCTTCCAGCACTTCGAGCTGCTTGGCCTCGGCAATGCACGGCAGGCACCAGCTCGCCCAGATATTGAGCAGTTTGGGCTTGCCGCCGATAAAGTCTGCGCGCGACGCCCCCGGCATGGTTTCGACCGCCGCGGGGAGTTCGAACTCGGGCAAAGGCTTGGTGACCATGGCCGACGGGATCGTCTCGTCCTTGGGCTGAGTCAGCTGATACCCGGCAACGCCCAGGAAAAAGAGAAACAGCGCAAGCGGTATCCAGAGTGTCCAACGCATCAGGCCAGTTCCCCTTCAGTTTCGGCGCGCGTTTCGGCTGCCAGCTCGCGCGCCTCTTCGCGTTTCTCATTGCCGCGTCGAACGGCCTTTCGGCGCCTCAAATCGGCGCTCAACCGCCCAATGATCGCCAGCGCGCCGCCCAACGAAATCAGCAATCCGCCATACCAGATGAAGGTCACAAACGGCTTCCACCAGATGCGCAGCTGCCAGCGCTGGTTGCCATTGGCATCGACCCCAGCGGAATCGCCCAGCACCGCGTATAGCTGCCCATCCCAACGGGTCAGAAGCGCGCTCTCGCTGGTGGCCTGGAACGGTGCCCAGAATGTGCGCGCTTGCGGTATCATCGTGGTCGGCTCTCCGCCGCCCCTCGCCACGCTAATGCGCGCCTCCATCGCCGTCCAGTTCGGCCCCGCGATCGGATCGACACTGTCCAGCGCCACAGACCAATCCGCAATTTCCATGCTCTCGCCCGGCACGACCGCTGCGAGCCGCTCCTTGGTAAAGGCGCTTTCGCTGGCCATGCCGAACAGCGAGATCGCAACGCCGAAATGCGCCAGCACCATGCCCCAAGTCGCGATCGGCACACGGGTCAACCTGCGTCCCCGCAACGGCAGGAAAGCCGCAATCGCGAGTCCGGCCGCCAGTGCCAGCCCTAACACCGCGAGCAATGAATAATCGCCAAGCAAGGCAACCAATGCCAACACGCCCAGCATTGCCGCACCAACTATCGCCAGCTGCAATTGCACACGCGCGGGTTTGTCTTCGCGCCAGCGCAGCAGCGGCCCCGCCGCCATCACGACGAACATCGGCACGGCGAAGATCGCGCTTACCGGGTTGAAATAGGGCGGGCCGACCGAAACGCGCACGTCGAAAGCTTCGGTCAGCAGCGGGTAGAGCGTGCCGAGCAGCACCACGCCCAGGATTGCCGACAACATCACATTGTTGAACACCAGCGCGCTCTCGCGGCTGGTCACCGCAAAGCGCTTCCCCTCCGAAATCGAGTTTGCGCGCAAGGCAAAGATGGTCAGCGAGCCACCAATATAGATCGCCAGCAAGACAAGGATGAAAGAGCCGCGTTCAGGATCAACAGCAAAGGCATGCACGCTGGTGAGCACGCCCGAGCGCACCAGGAATGTACCCAGCATACTCATCGAGAACGCGACCACTCCGAGCATGATCGTCCAGGTGCGCAAGGCATCGCGCGCGGCAAGGACACTGGTCGAATGCAGCAAAGCGGTCGCGGCGAGCCACGGCATGAGCGAGGCGTTCTCGACGGGATCCCAGAACCAATAGCCGCCCCAGCCGAGCTCGTAATAGGCCCAATAACTGCCCGCCGTGATCCCGAGCGTCAAGAATACCCACGCGCCGAGCACCCAAGGCCGCATCACACGCGCAAATTCAGGGGTGACATTGCGGGTGAGCAGCGCGCCAATTGCAAAGCTGAAGGCAACCGACAGACCAACATAGCCGATGTAGAGCGTGGGCGGATGCAGCGCGAGGCCGATATCCTGCAGCAACGGATTAAGACCCTGGCCCTCTGGCGCTGGCACGGGCAACCGCTCAAACGGGTTCGAACTGAGCAGCAAGAAAGCATAAAAGCCAAGCGCCACAAAGCCCTGCGTCGCAAGCGTCGCCTGCATCGTGCGCACCGGCAATCGTCGTTCCAGCAGCGCGATCAGCCCGCCCGAGAGTGCCATCACTGCAATCCAGAGCAGCATCGAGCCCTCATGGTTCCCCCATGTGCCGGTGAGCTTGTAGAGCATCGGCTTCATCGAGTGCGAATTAGTGACGACCAGCTTCACCGAGAGATCGGTGATGGCGAAGCACCACAGCAGCATGAGAAAGGCGAGTCCCGCCAGCAGCGCCTGAACGATCGCCGCTGGGCGAACCAACTGCGCGAATTCGCCCGTCTCGTTTTGCTGCCCCAGCTCCTGGTCTTGCCGCAGCGCGAGCCCGCCAGCGAGCAATTGCAACGCCGCCAAAGCAGCCGCCAGCCACAGGGCGGCGAGGCCGATCTCGGCAATCATGGGAGGCGCAACCTAATCACTGTAGCTGACGGTCTGCGCTGCTTGCTCCGCCGCATCATTGCCATGCAGACCCTCCAGCTCACGCGGCACGTAGTTCTCATCATGCTTGGCCAGCAGGTTCGTCGCGAGGAAGGTGCCATCGGCCTGCAGGCTGCCATCGGCGACTACCCCGGAACCCTCGACGAACAGATCGGGCAGAATGCCGCTGTAGCGCACCGGGACTGTGGCAGCCTCGTTGCCGGTCACGACAAACGAAATGGTGACGCCATCTGCCAGCGTCTCAAGCGAGCCGGGCTGGACCATCCCGCCCAAACGCACGGCCTGCCCGGTTTCGGGCGGGTTCGCGCTCATCTGCTCGGGCAGGTAGAAATAGTTCGCCTGATTGCGCAGCGCATAGGTCGCAAACAGCCCCGCCACGACAATCGCCAGCACCGCCAATACCACCAGCACCAGCCGCTGATGTTTCGCCTTGAGCATGCTCATCGCCGTTTCACCTCGTCGCGGCGCTTTTCGGCGGCTCGCATGCTGCGCCATGCCCAGATGGTCAGCGCCAGCAATCCACCGATCGCGATCACGTAAGCCGCAATGACATAATCCCATTGGTTGAGGGCTTCGCGCATTACGCATTCCCTCCCGCGGGCGTGGCGGCAATCGGCGCATCATCGTCAAGCGCGCGGCGGCGCAGGCGCGCCTCAACCTGCATCTCCGCGATCAGCGCGCGCATCCGCATCAGCACAATTCCGCCGAACAGCAGCGAGAAGCCAAGAACCGCAACCAGCAATGGGACCAAAAATTCGCCATCAATCGCACTCTTGCCGACAGTGATGCTGGGCGGCTGATGGAGCGAATTCCACCATACGACTGAGCGGTTGATAATCGGGATGTTTATCGCCCCGACCATCGCAAATATCGCCGGAATCTTGCTCGATCCGCCATCGCGCGCGCTCGCTTGAGCCAGCGCAATGTAGCCAGCGTACAGGAACAGCAGCACCAGCATGCTTGTCAGCCTGCCATCCCACACCCACCATGTGCCCCAGGTTGGGCGTCCCCAAATCGATCCGGTCGCAAGGCAAATCGCGGTGAACACCATGCCGGGCACCGCAATGCCGCGCGCAGCGATGGCGGCGAGCGGATGCTTCCAGATCAGCAGAGCGGCGCTGGCAATCGCAAGGCCAGCCCAACCGCCCATCCCCAGCCATGCGGAGGGTACGTGGATATAGAGGATGCGCACGGTCTCGCCCATCAATCGGTCTGGAGAGACCGCAAACAGCCCCCAGACCAGCGCTGCGCCGGCAAGCACGATCCCCGAACCCAGCAGCAATGGCGCCAGCCAGCGGGCAAGCGAGAGGAAGCGAGTAGGGTTGGCGTAGCCGTGCATGATTACCGATAAATGCCTAGCTTTGACTTAGCGTTCCCACGCCGCGCGGCAAGCCCTGATCGGCCGGAAAGCATCGCAAAATAGGCAAGCGCTGGATGATTGCACGCAACCGGCCAAGGGTCTGCATTGTTTGCCGCGCTCAGCGCCCGATCAGCCTCTGCGCCATTGTGTCGGCGACGACATTGGCTGTTTGTCCGCTGGCCTCGCTTTCGCGCCAGATTTCTTCAAGCCGACCGGGGATTTGCGCGATCCGCTTACGCACTTCGTTGATATCACCGGGCACCCCATCGCGCCGTGCAAGATATTCGAGCGCGACCGAGATAATCCCGCCAGCGTTGATGACGTAGTCGGGAGCATAAAGAATGCCGCGTTCCGCCAGAGTATCGCCGTGATGCGGACGCGCCAGCTGGTTGTTAGCGCCCCCTGCAACAATCAGGCAATCGAGCCGCGCGATACCTTCATCATCCAGGATCGCACCCAGCGCATTGGGGCTGAAAACATCGCAGGACACGCCCATGATGGCATCGGCATCCACCGCCTCGCCGCCCAGCTCGCGTGCCAGCTCGCTGGCCCGGTTGGCATTGATATCGGCCAGCGTCAGTTTCGCTCCATCTTTCGCGAGCAACCGCGCCACGCCGCCGCCGACACTGCCAGTGCCCTGCACGGCGACATGCACACCCTCGACATTATCGCGACCCAGCTTGTGTTTTACCGCCGCCTTGATCCCATGATAAATGCCGATCGCGGTGAATGGCCCCGGATCGCCGCCAGCATCGCCCTCGCCTTCAACCGGCAGGCCGGAAACGTGAGCGGTCCGCTTCGCCATAGTGACCATATCCTCTTCGGTAATTCCGACATCGGCCGCGGTCACATAACGCCCGCCCAGCGCTTCGACTGCATCGGCGAAGGCGGTGAGCATTTCCGGCGTCTTTGTGCGATTCTTGTCTGCCAGGATCACGGCTTTGCCACCGCCCAACGGCAGGCCCGCCATCGCGTTCTTGTAGCTCATGCCACGACTAAGGCGCAGCGCATCGCGAATGCCGTCTTTCGGGTCGGGATAGTGCCACACCCGCGTGCCGCCTGCACCCGGCCCCAGATGGGTGGAGTGCACCGCAATAATCGCTGCTAGCCCGCTCTTGCGATCATGCACGACGTGCACGAATTCGTGATCGTCAAAATCGGGTTCGGTCCAGAAAGCAGTCATCGCCCAGGCAAGCTCCAATAATCGCTGCAGCACAGCGCGCAATTGAACCACAAAGATGATCGGGAGAAATGGGGCGATCGAGGGGTCTCGAACCCCCGACCTCCGGCACCACAAGCCGGCGCTCTAACCAACTGAGCTACGATCGCCACATGCTTCCCCCCAACGCACCAATTGGTCATTGCGTTAGCTGCGCAAGGGGGCGTGTTACGCCTGCTGGCCAGCGGGTCAAGGCTGGCTGCGAGCGGGGCGAGCCAATTGCACAAACATGGTGGCTTGGGAAGCAAAAACTGCGCGAAAATCGCATTCGCGCAAGAATCTTTCGCACTTGCCTCACGCCTTCTGGCGCGTATCGTCAGCCACGATGGGACCGGGCGAATCTTCAACGCAATTTTTACAAGCGCGCGATGGGCTGCAAAAGCTGCCCAGCCCCAAGATCGAGCTGTTCCAGTTGCGCAGCTTTCTGACCCCGGAACACTGCCAGCAATTGGTTGCACTGATCGACAAGGATCGCCGCCCTTCGACCATCGCGGACAGCAATGGTGATAGCTATTTCCGCACCAGCGAGACATGCGACCTCGAGCCCCATGAACCGGCGGTGCAGGAGCTTGAACGTCTGCTTTACGATCTCAACGGAATTGCTCCTGAATATGGCGAGCCGCTGCAAGGGCAGCGTTATGATGTGGGGCAGGAATTCAAGGCTCACACCGACTATTTTACGCCGGGCGGGGTCGACTATGACAAGTTCTGCGCCGTGGCCGGGCAGCGCACCTGGACCTTCATGGTCTATTTGAACGACGTCGAAGCGGGCGGTGCAACCCGCTTCAAGGCGGTTGGCAAAACCTTTCAGCCCGAACTGGGTAAACTGGTATGCTGGAACAATCGCCGCCCCGACGGCAGCGTGAACCCGTCGACTTTGCATCACGGGATGAAAGTGCGCAAAGGCGCGAAATATGTGATAACCAAATGGTATCGTGAGAAGCACTGGGGATGGGAATGAGCGAATATAGCAACATGGCTGAGCAGCTGCGCACGCGGCTTAACGACCTACTGGAGCGGACCGAGGTGATCGAAGACGATCTGCGCCATCCACTCGATGCCGATTGGAGCGAGCAGGCGGTGGATCTGGCCGATGATGAGGCGCTGGAAGGGGTGGATGATGTGCTGCGCGCGGAGATTCAGCAAATCCGGCTCGCCCTACTGCGGATCGAAAACGGCACCTACGGCACCTGCGCAAGATGCGGCAATGAAATCCGCAAGGAACGCCTCGAAGCACGCCCAATCGCGACACGCTGCATCAAGTGCGCGTGAGTGCCGATGCACGAGTAGAATCGGTTTGTCGCGACGCTGAACATCAATTCTCGAAGCGACCCTGCGAGAGCATCGAAATCATCGCAGGCATTGGCGTTAAAGGGGACGCCCATGCCGGGGAGAAAGTGCAGCATTTGTCGCGCGTTCGCGCCAATCCCGATCAACCCAATTTGCGTCAGGTGCATTTGATCCACTCCGAGCTTTTTGAAGAGCTTGGAGCAAAGGGCTATGCGATCAAAGCCGGAGATCTGGGCGAGAACATCACCACACGTGAGATCGACCTGCTTTCGCTAAGCCGGGACACATTGCTGACGATCGGCGAAAGCGTCGTGTTGCGCGTCACAGGGTTGCGAAACCCATGCGCACAGATTGATGCATTTGCGCCCGGACTCCTAGAAAAGGTTGCGATTAAGACCGATCACGGAATTGTTCGCAAAGCTGGCATAATGACCGTGGCCGAAACGAGCGGGTCGGTAAAAGAGGGTGATGTAATCTCTGTTCAACCGCCCAGCGGGCCTCACAGTCCGCTCGAACGCGTTTGAAACGAAAAAAGGCGGCCCCGCAGGACCGCCCTCTTTTTCGTCATCCCAGCGGAGGCTGGGATCTCAAGCCGCCCGAGATCCCGGATCAATTCCGGGATGGCGGCGCGACCAAGCGGCACTTATATGCCGCCAGTCTCGCGTCACTTCTTAAGGCTGAGCCCGCCAAAGCGCTTGTTGAACGCAGCCACACGGCCACCTTCCTGAAGCTGCTGCTTGCCGCCGGTCCATGCCGGGTGGCTGGTCGGGTCGATATCAAGCGCGAGCGTGTCGCCTTCGCTGCCCCAGGTGGAGCGCGTCTGGAATTCGGTGCCATCGGTCATCTTGACCGTGATCATGTGGTATTCGGGGTGTGTATCGGCCTTCATGGCGTTATGTCCTTCGTAGCTTTCGCCGGTACCGACCGGTTGCGCTGTTGAATTGGGAAGCGGCGCAGTTAGTTCGGCTTGCATCGAAATGCAAGTCTTATTGGCTGGCTTATTGTTCGCGCACATCCGTTCGCCGGGCTTTCCTCGCTCACGCGACCTAAAGGTCGCATCGCTACGGGCGCGCACTTGCGCTTGCGACGCCTGCGGCGTCGAACTTGCGCTACCAGGTTGGCCTGGTCGCAGAGCACGGTCAGCACCGCTGACCGCGAGGCCAAGTGGCCGCCCGAAGACCCGCCTGGGTCGAGGATATCGCACACCCGGATGGGTGTGCGGAAACTAGG
>JBCBDF010000099.1:0-7586 GCA_038529875.1 Pseudomonadota bacterium
GCCAGCTATGTCCGGCGTCTGGGTTGGATTGACCGTATCTTGATGACGCCAAAGATGCACAAGATCCATCACGCCAATCAGCCGCAATATATCGATAAGAATTATGGACAGGTCACCTTGCTGTTCGACCGTATGTTGGGGAGCGTGGCCTATCTTGGTGAAGAGCCAAATCCGGGCTTGGTTAAGCCAGTTTATGACTACAATCCGCTGACTGCACAATTCGCAGGGCTGAAGCAGCTAAGAGACCGCATAGACACTGCCGAACGGTGGCAGGACAAGGTGGCCTATCTCTGGCGACCACCGGAATGGTCGCATGATGGCGTATGCCGGTCGGACTGTCCCAAATATGCGGCTGTAGAAACGACCTGACCGCAGAGTGAGTCTTGCGAAGATTTGGCCTGGGTCAGCGGCCGCAAATGGCCTGATGGCAGTATTCTTCCAACCCTGATTGGTCTCCCACTCAGACCATCGCTGCTGTCGCAGCAGGCGGCTCTTTCACTTCGTCAGCCCCGCCAGCACTTCGTAAGCCAGCACGGCCCCTGCAACCGCTGCGTTCAGGCTATCGGCGCGCCCGCGCATCGGAAGGCCCACGCGCAGGTCGCATTCGGCCTCATACGTCTCGGGCAGGCCTTGCGATTCGTTGCCGACCAAGATGAAGCACGGCGCTTGGTAGGCCGCGCCGCGATAGGGCACTGCGTCCCGCAGGCTCGCAGCGACCAGCTGGCCCGTTCCACCGCGCAGCCACGGCACAAATTCTTCCCACCGAGCCAGTGCGAGCCCTTGTGTGAACACAGCGCCCATGCTTGCACGCACCGCCTCCGCACTGAATGGATCGGCGCAATCGTCGATCAGGATAAGCCCGCCAGCGCCAACGGCATCGCCGGTACGCAGCATGGTGCCGAGATTGCCGGGATCGCGCAGATCCTGCGCCACCAACCAGATCGAGGCCGAGGCCCGATCAATCGCGCTGAGTGACGTGCCGAATTCCTCGAACACGCCGACAACGCTTTGCGCATTCGACTTGCCCGTGATCTTGCTGAGGATATCGGGAGTGGTCGTGATCACCTCGCCGCCTGCCGTCAACACGTCGGTTTCCAGCGCGCCCAGCAAAGGATGCGGATCGCGCGCTTCCGCCATCACCAATATTTTGGGGATGTGGCCGCATTCGCGCGCATCGGTGAGCAATCGCAGTCCCTCGGCCAGGAATTGCCCCGCTCGCTTGCGAAGTTTCTTCTCTCGCAGGCTGCGCAGATATTTGACAGTCGGGTTAGAAAAGCCGGTGATCTGTCGACGACCCGCATTGTGAGTGTGATCAGGCATCGGCGCGGTCACTCCTCGCCAAATCCGTCTCCAACGAGGGTGCACAGATCCTCAAGCACGGTCTCGGCACCATCGCCCTCGACAATCAGGTCGACATGGTCGCCCTTGGCCGCCCCCAGCATCATCAGGCCCAGAATCGAACCCCCGGCCGCCTCATTGCCATCCTTGGCAACGCGCACTTTGATTGTCTTTGGCAGAGCGCTGACTGCACCGACGAACTTCGCGCTGGCTCGGGCGTGCAGCCCGCGCTGATTGACGATCTGCATGGTCCGGCGCTGCTCGTTCATTTGGGTTCGATCATGTGCGGTCGCTCATGCTTTCGCCTGTGCTGGCTTGGCATCGTCACCCAGCAACTCGCTGGCGACCGTGATGTAGTTGCGACCGGCCTCTTGCGCGGCATCGACCGCCTCCACCACGGTCATTGTCTTGCGCGCACCGGCAAGCCGGATCAGCATGGGCAGGTTGATCCCGGCAATTACCTCAACCTTGCCCGCATCGAGCAATGAAATTGCGAGGTTCGACGGCGTACCGCCAAACAGGTCGGTGAGGATGATCACCCCGCTGCCCGCGTCGACATCGGCAATCGCATCGGCGATTTCCTGGCGCCGCTGCTCCATATCGTCACTCGGGCCGATGCAGACGGTGTTGATGCCATCCTGCGCGCCAACCACATGCTCCATCGCGTCGACGAATTGATCCGCCAGACGGCCATGAGTGACCAAAATCAAACCGATCATGCGTGAAACCTGGGTCCGTTAGCTATTTGCGGCGAGCAGCATCCACTGCGGATGCCGGGGCCAAAACCATGACTGTGCGGGCTCATATGCGTCAACCGCGTTCGATTTCGTCGGCAGCGCGTGAGCCCAGATTGCGGTGTCGGACAGTGGGCGAAAATCCGGCCTCGCGCAAGTCCTGCGCCATGCGTTCTGCGGTAAAGACGGAGCGGTGTCTCCCTCCGGTACAGCCAAAGGCGACGTGGACGTAAGCTTTGCCTTGCGCTTCGTAGCGCGGAAGCACGGTTGTGAGCAGGTCGCGGATTTGCGTGTATACGGGCGCGAAACCGGGGTCTTTCTGGATGTGATCAGCCACCGGTTTGTCTTGCCCGGTCAGCTCGCGCAGCCCCTCTATCCAATGCGGGTTATCGAGGAAACGCATGTCGAAAACCAGGTCGGCCAGCGGGGGCATCCCCCGGGCAAAACCAAAGCTGGAGATGGTCAGCGTGGCGTTTTGCCCCACGGAATCGCCGAACATGTCGCGCACGCGCGCTTGCAATTCGTTGCTCGAGAATTCGCTGGTGTCGATCACGACATCGGCCCAGCGACGCAATGGATCGAGCAGCTCTCGCTCAGCCTTTATCCCTTCTTGCAAGGGTCGTCCCTGTGCCATCGGATGCCGCCGCCGGGTCTCGTTATAGCGCCGCTCCAGCTCGCCGCTGGCGCAATCGATATACATAAAGGTAATCGATAGGTCGCTGCGGATCGCGAGGTCTTTTACCAGCGAAATGATGTCGCTGGGCACGAAACCGCGCGTCCGGGAATCAAATCCGATGGCAAGCGGCGCATTCTGATTGTCAGGGCTGGAAATCAAGCGCCTGAGGAAACGCACCGGAAAGTTATCGATTGTTTCCCAGCCCATGTCTTCCAGCACGTCGAGCGCGGTCGATTTGCCTGCGCCTGAAAGGCCGGTGACCAGCAGGATGTGCTGGCGCCCGTCATTTGGTACGGCGGAGGTGTCGATGGGAGTTTCAGGGTAGGGCATGTCGCGGTGAGTATTCGTCTGGCATCTAACCGAATGCAAGCCCTTGGATTTGACCATGGGTTCTCAAGGCCCACAGCACACGTTCAGCGGGCGCGATGGTGCCGGGTGAGAAAGGCAGGGTTGGAACCGCTACGCCCAGTATCTCGCGGGTCTCGGCGGCTTCGCGGTACCGCGGCGCGTCATCGGCAAGGGAGAGTATCAAAGCCAGCGGGGCGGAAACCGTTGGCAGCTCGACAATGCCCACTCCCCAGATTTCGAGCTTTCCCGTGATATTGGGTGGAGGGCTGGCAATGATCGCCTGTCCTTCGCGTGTCAGCTGTACTCCATCATCCCCGATCAGCTGTGCACCGCGCTCTATCAGGGCCAGCGCGAGCGAGCTCTTGCCGCTGCCGGGCTCGCCTTCAACCATAAGTGCGCGGCCTTCGATGGCTATCGCGGTCGCCTGGATCAGTGTGGATTGGTCAGCGCTCATGCCGCCGCGGGCAGCTCGAGCCGCAGGCACGCACCGCTCTCGTCGCCAGGGCGCGCTTCTGCGACCAACGACCCGTCATGCGCCTCAGCAATGGCGCGAGCGATGGCGAGCCCGAGGCCGGAATGATTGCCGAAATCCTCGCTATCGGGGCGCAGCGAATGGAAGCGCTTGAACACCTTTTCGCGCGAATCCGCTGGAATGCCCGGCCCTTGATCGCAGACGGTCAGCACCACCCGTTCGCCATCATTGTCAATCTCGACGTGGATCGGCGCATCGGGCGGGGAGAAGGATACGGCATTGTCGAGCAGGTTTTCGACGACGCGTTCAAGCCGCGCACCCACGCCCACGACATTGGCGGCATAGCCGCGCGTATTCAGCACAATCTCGCGGTCGCGATTTTCGGCGCGGTCTTCACGGCTGCCGATTATCGCGCGCACCAGATCGGACAGGTCGAGCCGTTCCAAAGTCGCGCGAGACATCTCGGCATCGATCCGGCTGGCATCGGAAATCTCGCTCACTAGGCGGTCAATCCGGCGTACGTCGTGCGTTGCGATGTCGGTCAGCTTGCTGCGCAGTTCCGGGTCTTCAACCCGGGGGAGGGATTCGACCGCATTGCGCAAGGATGCGAGCGGGTTCTTGATCTCGTGCGCGACATCCGCAGCGAAGCTATCCACTGCATCGATCCGGTGGCGCAGGGCTCCGGTCATATCCGAAACGGCTCGGGCAAGAAGACCTATCTCGTCGCCGCGCTGTGGCAGGCGCGGAACCTCTACCTCTCGCTCGCGACCCTGACGCACGCGAACGGCGGCCTTCGCCAATAGGCGTAGCGGCGTGACGATGGTGCGAGCGAGGAACAGCGAAAGCAATATCGAGGCGAACAGCACGACCAAAACCGCGATGCCGAGCGCGGAACGCGCCGAGCGCACAGCCTCCGTAATGTCGACTGCGTTGCGGGTGGTGAGCAAGGTCGCGCCGTTCAGCCCCACCGGAGCAGCTGCGGTGATGACCGGCGTACCATCGCGCCAATCATAAAGCGTGATCTGGCTTACGCCTTCCTCGCGCGCGGCAACCAATTCGGGCCATGCATCGGCGACTTCCGATCCCGGCTCGACATAGTCGGTGACCGGTTCTGCGCTGACGATTGCATCGACCGTACGGTCGAGCCAGCGGGCAAATTGCTGGTCCCAGCTATCATCGGTGATATCGTCGAATGTGAATGCCGGGCCATCCTCGTCGAGTGCGAAACTGTCGGCCCATAGTAAACCCTCGGCATCGAACATGCGCAGCCGCATGCGCTGCTCCTTGCCGATTTGCACCAGCAGCGCCTCTTGCCGCTCGCGGGTTGCGCCTGCCAGCGCCTCTGCAGTGATCTGTGCCTCGATCCGGGCGAGCTTGAAGCGTTCGTCTAACAACTGCGTGCGATAACCATCGATGTAGAACAATCCGCCGCCCAGCAGCATCAGCGGCAACAGGTTCACCGCCAGAATCCGCGCAGTAAGCGAGAAGCGGCCAGAAAAACTAAGCCGCTCTACACCCTGATCCAGCGTTGGAGCGTCACTATCATCCATCGGTGAAGCTGTAGCCTGCTCCGTACAGGGTATCGATTGCGCCGAATTCCGGATCGACGCTGCGGAACTTGCGGCGCATCCGCTTGATGTGACTATCGACCGTGCGATCGTCGACGAAAATGTCGTCGGGGTAGGCGGCATCCATCAATTGGTTGCGGCTTTTGATCACGCCGGGTCGCGCGGCGAGCGCTTCGAGGATCAGGAACTCGGTGACGGTCAGGCTGACCGGGCGATCAGCCCAGGTCACATGGTGGCGCGCGGGGTCCATGAACAGGCGGCCGGTGGAGATACTGGGATTGGCAGGCTCGATATCCTGCGGGTCGCTGCCTAGTGCCTTTGTTGGGTCGGCACGGCGCAGGATCGCCCTGATCCGAGCGATGAGCAGGCGCAGGCTGAATGGCTTGGCAATGTAGTCATCCGCGCCCAGCTCCAGGCCCGCCTCTTCGTCTTGCTCATCATCCTTAGAGGTCAGGAAGATGACGGGTAGGGCGGTGTGGTCGCGCACCTGGCGTAGCAATTCCATCCCGTCCATCTTGGGCATCTTGATATCGAACACTGCAAGATCAGGCGGGTTCTCGATCAGCGCCTTCAACGCGGTTTCACCGTCTGAATAAAGCCGGGTCTTGAACCCCTCGGCCTGCAGCGCGATCGAAACCGTGGTCAGAATGTTGCGATCATCATCGACCAGCGCGATCGACACCTCGTCGCTATTTGTCGATGCCTCGCCGTTTGTATTGCTCATTCCCAACCTCTCAGCCCCAAACTCAGCATCGCCCGAACTTGGGGGGCGATCAGCACATCCATGGGTGATGATTAGCCGCTTCATCGCCGTTAAACAACGCGTATGCAGGCGGGGCAAGATCGCATTGCAATTCGGGCCGTACATATTGCATCAAGCGCGTTTGACGAGGCGAAAACTGCCCTCTATGCACACGTATGCATAGGGAATCGGCGTATGACCAATGCCAGCCACGACAGCGATGGGTGGCGGCGAGTGATGCGACACTCCCTTCCCAGAAAGACCAGACCGGTCCAGGAGACTTTCGTTGACCCCGCTTGCCCATCCTCTTTCGGCCCAGGGAATTTCTGTTTCGGCCAAAATTCACCCCAATTTCGGTACACCAGAGCTGGTCGAGGCGTCGATTGCCGCTGGTGAAGGCGCATTGTCGAAAGATGGGGCGCTGGTGGTGAAAACCGGTGCACACACCGGGCGCAGCGCGAATGACAAATTCATCGTTCGCGATGAGACGACCGAAGACACCGTATGGTGGGGCAAGGTCAATGCCTCGATGACGCCGGAGCATTTCGCAGCGTTGAAGGAAGATTTCCTGGCTGCGCTGGGCGAAAAGGACACACTCTATGTCGCGGACCTGTTCGGCGGTTCCCAGCCGGAGCACCGCGTCAATGTGCGCGTAATCAACGAGCTGGCTTGGCACAGTCTTTTTATCCGCACCCTACTGGTTCGCCCGACTACCGACGAGCTGGCGGATTTCGCGCCGGAATATACGATCATCGACCTGCCGAGCTTCCGCGCCGATCCAGAACGTCACGGCACACGCAGCGAGACGGTGATTGCGGTCAATCTCACGGAAAAACTCATCCTGATCAGCGGCACGAAATATGCCGGCGAGATGAAGAAGAGCGTATTTGGCATTCTTAACTACCTGCTGCCGACCAAGGGTGTGATGCCGATGCACTGTTCCGCCAATATCGGCCCGGACAACAAGACGGCGGTGTTCTTTGGCCTTTCCGGCACAGGCAAAACCACGCTTTCCGCAGACGCTTCGCGCACGCTGATCGGTGATGACGAACATGGCTGGTCCGACACGGCGGTCTTCAATTTTGAAGGCGGCTGCTACGCCAAGATGATCCGGCTTTCCGAAGAGGCGGAGCCGGAGATTTACGCGACCACCAAGCGTTTCGGCACGGTGCTCGAAAACGTCGTGATGGATGAGCAGACGCGCGAGCTAGATTTTGACGACAATTCGCTCGCCGAGAACACCCGCGGCGCCTATCCCATCGACTATATCCCGAACACCAGCGCGGATAATCTCGGCCCGGTGCCTAGCAATGTGGTGATGCTGACGGCGGATGCATTCGGCGTGCTGCCTCCGATTGCGCGGCTGACGCCAGAGCAGGCGATGTATCACTTCCTCTCGGGCTACACCGCCAAGGTGGCAGGCACAGAGATTGGTGTGACCGAGCCTGAGGCGACCTTCAGCACGTGTTTCGGTGCGCCGTTCATGCCGCGCCACCCGAGTGTTTACGGCAACCTTTTGAAAGAGCGCATCGCCAAAGGCGGCGTGCAATGCTGGCTGCTCAACACTGGCTGGACCGGCGGCAAGTATGGCGTCGGCAATCGCATGCCGATCAAGGCCACCCGCGCCCTGCTCAACGCTGCGCTCGACGGCGATCTCGATAACGTCGAATACCGCAAAGATGACAATTTTGTATACGACGTGCCGGTC
>JBCBDF010000100.1:0-7566 GCA_038529875.1 Pseudomonadota bacterium
TGCACTTCCTCGCGCAAAGCCCATGGGTCCAGTACCACGCCGTTGCCGATCATGCTCATCGTGCCCGAGACGATGCCTGAGGGCAGCAGGCTGAGCTTGTAGACCTCGCCGTCAATCACCAGCGTATGGCCGGCATTATGGCCGCCCTGGAAGCGGACAACGGCGTCGGCGCGACTGGCGAGCCAATCGACGATCTTGCCTTTGCCTTCATCGCCCCACTGGGCGCCGATTACGGTGACGTTAGCCATGTGTGTGCTTTCCAATCCGGTGGGACAAACCGCGCGGACCTAGGGGTTCGAGCGGGAGAGAGCAAGGTGGTATAGTAGCGCCATGCCCTGTGGCTGGGTTCTTACCCTCCCCACTCCATTCATCGCTGGTGGAGCACGGTTGGAACGCATGGAACACAGTCCTGGGGTAGAAATCCAATCGATCACAGAGATATCAGCTGATCGATTTAGTCGATCAGTAGGTGAGAGTGTCAGGAAAGTCATTGCTGCGCATTAGTCGGCGGCGCTCAAGTAGGAAAATTGGTCCCGCGATAGGATATAATCGTCTCGCCCTGCCATTCGTACGCGATGGCGTAGAAGCCGGCTTGTTCGGCTACACCGGGTGCGAGAAGCACTTCAGCATTCTCACCGATCTTTGCGGTCCCGATCAATGTATCTTCGGCTGTTGAAAGACCCTCGATATTCGCGCCGTAGCCTCGATTGTATGAATCGAGAGCCAGTAAAGATAGAAATACTTCGCGGTTCATTTTTCGCTACCTACTTTGCCTGCACGCACCCCGATTAAGACTTCACGAGTCTCGCGTGGAAGACTTGCCCATCCAGGGTTTTCCATCACATTGGGGTCCAGAATCCACCCCAACCGTTCCTCAATCCCTGTCGTCACCGGGTCATCAGTAATCTGCACGGTGATGCGCTTGAGCGACACGCCTTCGCCAAATGTCGCCGCGAGATCATCAGGATCGACCCGCTCCAGGCTGGTCGGATCGTCAATATCGCCAAACGTCACGAGCATGGGATAGGCTGATTGTTCGTCGAGAGGCGGCCTCATACGTGGAAGCTCTTGCACACCCTCTATCAGCAACATGTTGTTGAGTTGCTCGACATAGCCCTCCCCCACACCATCTGGCGCTAGGGACTGCATAATTATAGCAGCCCAATCGGAATCGTCTTTAGACCGGAGCAGCGCAAAAAGAGTACGCCCATCGGGCAAATCGACCGTGACCGCCTCACCGCGCGCACGCCGCTCTACGCCAATACTGATAGGATCAGAGCCGGGCCTGACAAGCCGCTGCTTCACTTCAATCACGCTAGAGCCGGCTTTCAAACCCTGCGGTGTCTCAACTTCGACTGTCAGGCGGTAGCGGTAGTCAGAAGGGTTGTCGGCGGCACCGGCATCACACGCGCCCAGCAGCAGCGCCGCCAATGCCAGCCAAAGTCCGTAAATCGCGCGCATTCGTGCCTCCTTAAGCCGAGCCGCACCAATACCCACAACACCTTACCGTTTCGTCATTGCTCTGCTGGCCGCGCGTCCAAGTGCAGATTCACTCAGTTCGTCACCCTGAACTTGATTGACCTGCGGCCAGCTGCGCTTCCAGGGTCCATCCCCTGCTCAAGCTTGAGATATAAGTCCTGGCGATAGATGCTGAACTGAATTCAGCATGACGAACAAAAACAAGCGGAGCGGATCGTGGGCCAAGCGACTTCGGGGTGACGCGAGAGGTCGAACGGATTGCTTCGCCACTGTCACTCCTCGCAATGACAGGCAGATGGAGAATAGCACCGTCACCCCACCCCCGCGTCATCCCAGCCCTTCGACTGCCTGCAAGGCAGGCGCTCAGGATAAACTGTTCGCAAGGCGAACATGCTGGGATCTAGGGCGGCATGGAAACGCGCTTTGTGGCCTGAGACCCCAGCCTGCGCTGGGGTGACGAAAAAGAGCGCTCACTCCGACCCGTCATGCTGACACAGCCCCCGACACATTCTGCGACAATTCGCGACTTGATCCTCGGCACTCGATTTGGGCAGGCTCAAGCCTTGAAGTCAAAAACAGGAACCCGGCATGATACTCAAGTACGGCCTCACCTTCACCGCGCTGGCAACAGCGATCATCGCCACACCCATTCTCGCCCAACAGCGCGATCGCCCGTCGCGCGAATGCAGGCAGGAGGTCGTCCAATTGTGCGGGCGCGACAGGTCTGAAATCCGCGCCTGCCTGACCGAAAAGTTCGCGCAGCTCAGCGACAAATGTTCGGCAGAGCTGCAACAGCGCATGCAGCAGCGCGGCCAGCGAGAGGGCGCAAACAGAGGCGTGCGCGGCGCTTCGCAGGCCAGCATAGCGCCCGATGCGACGATTTTTTACGGCGAGCATGATCGCCAACAGCTCGACTATTTCACAGCAAAGGCAGAGACCGACACGCCACCTCCGCTGGTGCTGTTCGTGCATGGCGGCGGCTGGGCATTCGGCGATCACAAGATGTCGGTCCAGCAGAAGCCCGCGCATTTCACCGCCGCCGGATACGCCTTCGCCTCGACCGGATACCGGCTGGTGCCCGATGCATCGGTGGAAGAGCAAGCTCGCGATATAGCCAGCGCCGTCGCCGCCCTGCGCGGGCAAGCCGAAGAGCTAGGCTTTGACCCCAACCGCATTGTGCTGATGGGACACAGCGCGGGCGCGCATCTGGCCGCCTTGGTCAGCTCCGATCCACACTATGCGGGCGATGATCTGGCCGCGATCAAGGGCGTGGTTCTGCTGGACGGAGCGGGATACGATATTGCCAGCAGCATGGCGACGGCGAACCCGCGCGCAAAGCGGCTTTACAGCAATGCTTTTGGCAGCGATCCCGAGCGGCACGGCGCGCTTTCACCGATCACGCATGTTGGCGCGCCCGATGCGCCCGATTGGCTGATATTGTTCGTGGCCGAGCGCGGGCGTTCTGGTGAACAATCGCAAATGCTCGCGGGCGAGCTTTCGACCGCTGGAGCGAACGCCGAGGCCGTCGCAATCCAGAACACCGATCATGGGCGAATGAACCGAGAGATGGGCACGGCGGCAGGCAGGCAACAAACGCGGGCGGTCGATGCGTTTCTGGCTGAGCTGTCTGGCTAGACGCTCGCAATCACGTCAATCTCGACCAGCAATTCGGGCAGAGCGAGCGAGCTGACCTCTACCGTGGTGTCCGCCGGATAAGGCGCGGTGAAATGGCGTTTGCGCGCTTCCACAATCTTGGGAAAGTTGCTCATGTCGGTGAGGTAGATCGTGACCTTCACGATCTTGGACATATCGCTGCCCGCTGCCGCAAGCACCCGCTCTATGTTGGCGAAGGTCTGGGCCAGCTGCGCGTCAAAATCATCAGGTCCGACGATTGAGCCATCCTCGGCAATCGCGGCCTGCCCGGAGAGGAAGACGAGGTCGCCGACGCGCCACGCAGGCGCGATGGCATAAGGCTCCAGCGGATCGGGGTGGATCGTGATTGGTGTCGCCTTATCGTTCATTGCCGGGTCTCCGCTCCTAAAGCGCTGTCGTATCCTTGCCGTCGAGCCTGTGCGTGCAGCCAAGCGCCTTGGCATCTTCGCCCCCCTCACCCTCAGGGCCGAGCTGCGCGACCGTCCGCCAACCGATGGCGCGCAAGCGAGCGGCGGCTTCTTCGTCATGACCCAGCGGCAGGTAGAGCGTATCGGCTGTGTCGGCCTCTGGCGCAGCCTCGGCCAGCGCATCGACATAGAGCGTGAAGCCGGTCGCGGCCTCATCACTGCCGCCAATCCTGTAAGTCCCGCCGCGCCCAGCCGCGCCGCGTACCCCATCGGCATAGATCGTGAAACCGAACCACGTCTGATATTCAAAACCATGGCGTTCGCTCGGGTCGAGCGTGATGCGTGCCTTCTTGTCAACACGCGCAGCCACCGCCTCCAGTCCCGCGATCCGGCTGGCGAGCGCGCCGCCCGCGTCGATCGCGCGAAGCTTCTCAAGCGCTTCGGCAAAGGGCCCGGTAGCATAGAGCAGCGGCAGATATGCCACGCCGCCCGCCTGCTTCAACCCGCCCGCATCCTTGGTATCAAGTTCGCGCCGCACCGCGTCGATCTGTTCTGCGTCGAGCGGCATCGCCTTTTCCGCCAGAGTATCGACCAGGTCGGGCAGCGTGAAATCGACCGAAATGCCGGTCAGGCCAGCCGCGACGAGCGCCTCGACCGCGACCGCGACGATTTCGCCCGCAGCCTGCGCTGTGTCCGCCCCGATCAGCTCCGCGCCCAATTGCAAGCGCTCGCGCGCAGGATCGAGCTGGCTGGCGCGGATCAGCGCGGTATCGCCGCAATAGGCGAGGCGCAGCGGACGCGGGGCATCCGCCATGCTGGTGGCTGCGATGCGTCCGATCTGCGGGGTAATATCGCTACGCAGGGCGAGTGTTCGCAGGCTGTCAGGATCGACAAACCGAAAGGCGTTGCGGGTCTTGATGCCCTTCATGCGGCTCGCAAGCGAGTGCTCGAATTCGAGCAGCGGCGGGCGCACCCGATCATAGCCGTGGCTCTCCAACGCATCGAGACAGGCACGCATCGCGCGCGTGATCCGGTTCGCCGAGTGCGGCAAACGGTCGGCAAGCCCTTCGGGCAGGAGGTCGTCAGATTTGGTCATTGCTTCGAACTCTTTCCCGTTCGCCCTGAGCCTGTCGAAGGGCTGCATTTCTCTTCCGAACTTTGCGCTAGAAGAAAAAGCAGGGCTTCGACAAGCTCAGCCCGAACGGATGGGAGAATTAATCCTAGAACTCCAGCGCCTTGACCAATTTAACGCCTTCAACTGTCTCGGCCTCGGCCACCACAGCATCGGTGATCGGGTCATCCAGGCTCAGCAGCAGCACCGCCTCGCCGCCGGCATTGCGCCGACCCAGGTTGAATGTGCCGATATTGATGCCGTGGCTGCCCAGCAGCGTCCCGATCCGACCGATAAAGCCCGGCGCGTCGTCATTGACGATGTAGAGCATGTTGCCCGCAAGGTCGGCCTCGATCCCGATCCCGAAAATCTCGACCAGGCGCGGCGATTCATTGCCGAACAAAGTGCCAGCGACAGAGCGTGGCCCTTGAGCGGTTTCAACCGTCACGCGGATCAGCGTGTTGAACGCACCTTCCTTGTCATGGCGCACTTCGCTGACGTCGAGCCCGCGCTCTTTCGCAATATAGGGCGCGTTGACCATGTTCACCGTGTCGGAGTAACGCCGCATCAAGCCAGCCAGCACCGCGCCGGTAATCGGCTTGCCGTTGAGCTCGGCCGCTGCGCCTTCACGCTCGATGCTGATCTTGGTGAGGTTGCCATGCGCAAGCTGACCCACGAGGCTCCCGAGCTTTTCAGCCAGCGCCATATAAGGTTTCAGCTTGGGCGCTTCCTCGGCGGATAAAGACGGCATGTTGAGCGCGTTCGTGACGCCGCCATTGACCAGATAGTCGGCCATCTGCTCAGCCACTTGCAGCGCGACATTGACCTGCGCTTCTGTGGTCGAGGCGCCAAGGTGCGGCGTGCAGATGAAGTTTGGCGCGCCGAATAGCGGATTGTCCTTGGCCGGTTCCTCGGCAAACACGTCAAGCGCAGCGGCAGCCACCTGGCCGCTTTCGAGGCAATCCTTGAGCGCCGCCTCGTCGATCAGGCCGCCGCGGGCACAATTCACAATGCGAATGCCGGGCTTGGCATTCTCCAGCCGTTCGCGGCTGAGGATGTTGCGAGTCTGGTCGGTCAGCGGCGTGTGCAGCGAGACGAAATCTGCGCGGCTCAACAGCGTGTCGAGATCGACCTTTTCGACGCCAATCTCAATCGCGCGTTCTTCTGTGAGGAAGGGATCGTAAGCGATAACCTTCATCTTGAGGCCCAGCGCACGGCTGGCGACGATCGCGCCAATGTTACCCGCACCGATCAGGCCGAGCGTCTTGCCGGTCACTTCGACGCCCATGAAGTCCTTCTTCGGCCATTCGCCAGCCTGCGTGCGAGTGTTTGCCGCCGGAATTTGGCGGGCAAGCGCCATGACCATCGCAATTGCGTGCTCAGCGGTGGTGATCGAATTGCCGAACGGGGTGTTCATAACGACCACGCCTTTCCCGCTGGCATAGGGGATATCGACATTGTCGACGCCGATACCCGCGCGTCCGATAACTTTCAGATTGGTCGCCGCGTCGAGCACGGCAGGCGTTACTGTGGTGGAGGAACGAATGGCAAGGCCGTGATAATCGCCGATCCGCGCGATCAGTTCCTCCGGGGTTTCGCCTGTGATGACATCAACATCGCAGCCGCGCTCTTCAAAGATACGCGCTGCATTGGGGTCCATCTTGTCGGAGATGAGTACTTTGGGTTTCGTCATGGGATTAATCCTTAGAGGTGAGTCCTCGCGAAAGCGGGGACCTCTATAAATTTATGGTGATCTTGCCGGGGGAGGCCCCAGCTTGCGCTGGGGCTCGCGTCATGCGTTCTTGAGGCTCTCGTAGGCCCATTCGATCCACGGGAGCAGGCGCTTGATGTCCTCTTGCTCCAGCGTACCGCCGCACCAGATGCGAAGGCTCGGCGGCGCATCGCGATAGCCGTTGAAATCATAACCGACATCACGCTCTTCGAGCATCTTGACGATTTTCTTCGGCACCGCAGCCTGATCTTCTGCCGACAGGCTTTCATACCAATCGCCGGTGAACTTCATGCACACGCCGGTGTTGGTGCGCTTGGCCGGGTCAGCGACCATGTTCTTGAGCCAAGGGGTCGCTTCGATCCAATCGGTGACGATTTTGGCATTGGCATCGGCGCGTTCGAACATCGCCTTGCGACCACCCAGAGCCTGCGCCCATTCGAGCGCCGCAATATAGTCTTCGGTCGCCAGCAGAGACGGCGTGTTGATCGTCGCGCCTTCGAAAATGCCGCGATTGATTGTGTCACCCTTCTTCAGACGGAACAGCTTGGGCAGCGGCCATTCAGGATCATAGCTTTCGATCCGCTCGATGGCTTTTGGCGAGAGGATCAGCATGCCATGCTGCGCCTCAGACCCCATCACCTTCTGCCAGGAATAGGTCGTCGCATCGAGCTTCGCCCAATCCATTTCCTGCGCAAAGATCGCGCTCGTGGCATCGTTGATGGTCACGCCCTTACGGCCCGGCTCCAGCCAGTCCGTATTGGGGATTTTCGCACCAGAGGTTGTGCCATTCCAGGTGAAGACAACGTCGTTCTCTTGCGGAATGCTGTGCAGATCAGGAATCTCACCGTAATCGGCGTCCAGCACTTGCAGGTTTGGCAGTTTGAGCTGCTTCACCGCGTCCTGAATCCAGACATTGCCAAAGCTTTCCCACGCGGCGACCGTTGCCGGGCGCGAAGGGTCAAGCATGGTCCACATCGCCGCTTCGAGCGCGCCGGTATCGGACGCGGGCATGATGCCGACGAGGTAATCGTCGGGGATGCCGAGCAGTTCGCGGCTCAGATCAATAGCGTATTTGAGGCGGCCTTTGGCGTAAGCCGAACGGTGCGAGCGGCCAAGCGACTTGGTGTCGAGCTTGTCGAGCGACCAGCCGGGAAACTTAACTGTGGGACCGGAAGAAAATTGGG
>JBCBDF010000101.1:0-6974 GCA_038529875.1 Pseudomonadota bacterium
TCGAAGGCTTGGGCGAGCTGGTGCGCGAGAAGGTCTACGCCAAGTCCGGCGTTGAGCTGCAATGGGAAATCCAGCGAGTGGGGCGCCCATGAGTGAGTTTGAACTCACAATCCAGCCCGTTCGCCCTTCGACAAACTCAGGACGAACGATGGAGCAAACGTCATGAACGGCGCCAAACTCCATATCGCCGTCCTGATGGGCGGCTGGGCGAACGAGCGTGAGGTCTCGTTGATGAGCGGCAAGGGCATTGCCGATGCGCTCGAGAGCAAGGGCCACCGTGTCACTCGGATCGACATGGACCGCGATGTTGCGGCGCGCATTGCCGAGGCGGCGCCGGACGTCGTGTTCAATGCGCTCCACGGCGTGCCTGGTGAAGATGGCACGGTGCAGGGCATGCTGGATTTGATGGGCGTGCCGTACACGCATTCCGGCGTCGCCACATCGGTGATCGCGATCGATAAACAGCTGACCAAACAGGCGCTTGTGCCGCATGGTATTCCGATGCCGGGCGGTCACATCGTGAAGTCAGAGGATCTCTACAAGCGTGATCCAATGGCGCGGCCTTACGTTCTCAAACCCGTCAATGAAGGCTCCTCGGTTGGCGTTGCGATCATTACCGAAGACAGCTCAGAAAAAGGTGGCGTCGGCAATCTGATTGCCGCCGATGCCAAGGGGCCATGGCAGGAATTTGAAGAGCTGCTCGCGGAGCCTTTCATCAAGGGACGCGAACTGACCACCGCCGTGATCGATGGGCCAGATGGGCCGCGCGCCCTCGGCGTGACCGAGCTGATCATTGAGGGCGGCTTTTACGACTACGAACACAAATACACCGAAGGGTGCACCGAGCATGTCTGCCCGGCGCAAATCCCGCCGGAGATTGCGGCTTTGTGCGAGGGATATGCGATCCGTGCGCACCAATTGCTCGGCTGTCACGGCACCAGCCGGACCGATTATCGCTGGGACGATGAGGCGGGCGAGGCCGGATTGTTCGTGCTCGAGACGAACACCCAGCCGGGCATGACGCCGCTAAGCCTCGTGCCTGAGCAGGCCCACTATGCCGGGATAGAATATGCCGATCTGGTCGAGCTGATCGTGCATGAGGCGCTGCGCGTGCATGCGCCTGAGAAACTTGCAGGAGGCGCTTATGGCGCAGATTAAACGCGGCGGAAAGGGCGTGCGGCGCGCGGCCAAGGCTTCGAGCAGGGCCAAGACTGCGCGGCAGGCCAAGGCGAAGACGACCGGTGTGCTCGACAGTGCAATCAGCCTGTTGCCGTTCACCGACGATCAGCTTCAACGCATTTTTCTCGCCTTCATCATAGGCGGCGCTGTGGCGCTCGCATGGTTCATTGCCAGCCTCGCAGGCGCGCCAGCGATGGCGCAGGCGCAGGTTGCCAATCTCGCCTCCGATGCCGGGTTCGAGGTACGCCATGTTCGCGTGACTGGCACAAACCGCATGGACGAGCAGCATGTTTACAGCCGCGCGCTGGCTCAGCGTGATCGGCCCATGCCGACCGTCGAACTTGAGGCGCTGCGCGAAGAATTGCTTGAACTGCCTTGGGTCAAGGATGCGCGGGTTTCGGCGCAGCTGCCCGAAACGCTTGCGATCGATATTGTCGAGCGCACGCCGCACGCCGTTCTACAGAAGCCGGATCGACTGGTTTTGATCGACGCCGAAGGGGCTGAATTGGAGCCAGTCGCGCGCGAAAATGCGAAAGGCATGCTGCTCATCTCCGGTCCCGGAGCCAACCGCCAGGTGTCAGAGCTTGACCGGCTGCTGGCCGCCGCGCCCGCGCTTCGTCCGCAAGTTGAAGCGGCTGAGTGGGTCGGCAATCGCCGTTGGAACCTGACCTTCAAGACCGAACAGATTCTAGCGCTGCCGGAAGGCGCTGATCCGGCCGCGACCGCGCTGGTGAAGTTCGCGCGGATGGACGGTCAGAACCGGCTGATCGGCGGCAAGGTCGCAACCTTCGATATGCGTGCGCCGCCGCGTCTCTACATGCGTATTCCGGGTCGCTCTGAGCAGATTTTGGCTGACGCTTCGGGCAATGGAGGCGAACGCTGATGGCAAGCTCGCGCGGCCAAAATGCGCTCGGCAAAGCTCGGCTGACCAAGATTTTTGGCGCTGTGAACATCGGCTCTTTCCGCATTTCAGCGATGATTATGGGTGAGACCGAGGATGGCGACCTGATCGTGCTCGGGTCCGGCCACCGCGCAAGCCAAGGCATCAAGCGCGGCTATGTCACCGACATGAAAGCGGCAACCTATGCCATTCGCGACGCGGTTGAGCGGGCAGAGAAGAATGCCGGCGCAAGTGTGCAAAGCGTATGGGTCGCCTGCGCGGGTGCGGGGCTCGCCAGCAATGTCTCGAAGGTGGAGATTGAGATTGGCGGGCGCCGTATCGAAGAGGAGGACGTCGAACACCTGCTGATCGCCGCGCGCGATTCAATCCAGCCCGATGGCCGCATGGTGTTGCATGCGCAGCCTGCGCATTACACGCTCGATGGAGCGCATGGTGTGGCCAATCCGCGCGGGCTCCATGCCGAACGGCTCGGGGTCGATGTGCATGTGATGCTGGCCGACGGTGCGCCGGTGCGAAATCTGACCGAGGCGGTGCAGAATGCGCATCTCGAGGTGGAGGCCGTGGTCGCGGCTCCGCTGGCGGCGAGTTACGCCGTGTTGAGCCAGGAAGAGCGTGAGCTTGGCGTTGCGCTGGTGGAAATCGGTAACGATGTCACTAACGTTTCAGTCCATGCGGGCGGCATGCTGCTGGGCCTGCGCGCGGTGCCATTCGGCTCTGGCGATATCACCGACGCGATTGCCAGCGCCTTTGGCATCCGCCGTTTCCAGGCCGAGCGCCTCAAATGCGTGTCCGGCTCGGCGATAGCATCGCCCAGCGACCACCGGGAGATGATCCCGGTTAACGGCCCAAATGAAGGCGAAGAAGTATCCGGACCAATCGCCCGCGGGGCGGATGACAAGAACCGTATTGCCCGTGCAGAGCTGGTCTCGGTCGTTACGCAGAACCTCTCTCGCTTGACCGATGAAGTTGGTCGCGCGCTGAAAGGAATGGGCTTTTCCGGCGCACGCTCAGGGCAGGTCGTGCTGACTGGCGGCGGAGCCGAGCTTGCAGGTCTCGCCGAATTTGCCCAAGGTGCATTAGGCATGCCGGTGCGCATTGGCAGGGCGCCAACACTGAAAGGCTTGCCCGAAGCGCATTCGACACCGGGTTTTGCGACGCTTTCGGGCCTTTGCCTGTATGCTGCGGAAGACCCGATCGATATCCGTGCGGTGGGCACAAAATATCAACGAACAACTCGCTTCGGGGGCGGGATTGTTGGTTCGCAAGCGCTCGTAAGATTATTTCGGGCGCTTAAGGAATATTTTTAGAGAGTCTCGCCAAGAGGCCTGATTACATTTTAGGCACTGTGGATAAGGGTTTGTGCGCTATAAACCCGAGAACGCTAATGTGGCACAGGCCATGGTAAATATCGTACACGGCGAGGCAAGGGCGGAATGCCCCTCGCTTGGAGGACAAATTCATGAGTATCAATATCGGACCAGCAGCGATTGACGACATGCGGCCCCGGATCACCGTAATCGGGATTGGCGGGGCAGGCGGCAACGCCATCGCGAACATGATTGAGTCCGACATCGAAGGCGTCGATTTCATCGTGGCCAACACGGATGCGCAGACGCTGAGCAGCAGCCCGGCAGAAACTCGCATCCAGCTGGGGCCGGACATCACTGGCGGTCTTGGCGCAGGTGCGCGACCCGAAGTGGGTAAAGCGGCGGCGGAAGAAACCGTGGCTGAGATCGAAGCTGCGCTTGAAGGCGTCAACATGGTGTTCATCGCCGCCGGTATGGGCGGCGGCACCGGCACCGGTGCGGCGCCCGTTATCGCAGAGGCTGCGCGGCGCAAAGGTGTGCTGACGGTCGGTGTCGTGACCAAGCCGTTCCTGTTTGAAGGGACGCGGCGGATGCGAGCGGCAGAGGCCGGGATCGACGAGCTGCAAAGCCATGTCGATACGCTGATCGTAATTCCCAACCAGAACCTGTTCCTGGTCGCGCAGGCGGACACCACGTTCAAGCAGGCGTTCCAGCTGGCTGATGAAGTGCTGCAGCAGGGCGTGCGCTCAATCACCGATCTGATGGTCATGCCGGGCCTGATCAATCTTGATTTTGCCGATGTTCGCTCCGTCATGAGCGAAATGGGCAAGGCAATGATGGGCACTGGTGAGGGCGAAGGTGAAAACCGCGCGCTCGATGCGGCGGAACAGGCGATCGCCAACCCGCTGCTCGACGGTGTCAGCATGCAGGGCGCCAAGGGTGTAATTATCTCGATCATTGGCGGCGAAGACATGAAGCTGCTCGAAGTTGACGAGGCAGCAAACCATATTCGCGAGCTGGTTGACGATGATGCCAACATCATCTGGGGCAGCGCGTTCAACCCCGATCTCGACGGCAAGATTCGCGTTTCGGTGGTCGCCACCGGCATAGAGCAGGGTGCGGTTGGCTCGGTAAGTGAAAGTGCGCCGGTCGCACTTTCGAGCGGGCGCGCTCCCAAGCGCCCGGCGCTTGGCTTCCCGGGTGACTCCGAGGTTGTCGAAGAAGAAGCGCCGATACTTGAACCTAGCATTCTCGCCGACCCGGAGCCTGAACCCGAGCCAGAAATGGCCGAAGAGGACTCCTTCGATGCAGAACCGTTCGATCTCAGCGGTATGCAGGCAGGCGACGCATTCGATGACGACGACGACGTAGACGGCATTGTCGATCCGCTGGCCGGTCTGCGTGATGCAGAAGGCGAATTCAGCGATGGTGGTCTGGTTGAACCGGCCAGTGACAGCACATTTGGCGAAGCAAGCGGATCTGGCTTTGGCGGCTTAGGGCTTGAGGGCGAGCCAAACGAAAGCGAGAGCGACGAGGATACGTTCGACCTCACTGCCGAAGTGTCTGACGAAGGTGATCTGGGCGGCGGCGACTTGCTCGGCGGCGCAGACCACTCGAACGAAGAAGAGCAGCCGGTTGAAACTCCTGCGCCATCGCGGCGTGCGGGGATCCTCGGATCGGGCACGGGCGGCGATGAAGCCGCCGACCAATCCGATGGCGGAGCGTCGGCTGGTGGCAGCACGCTGTTCGAACGCATGGCCAACCTCTCGCGTGCTTCCGGCCCTGAAAAGGGCGAAGAAGAGGACGAGGAAGAAGACAACACCGGTGATGATGCTCCGGCATTGAGCATTCCGCGTTTCCTCGGTCGCCAAAACAATCAGTAACTGACGGCAAAGCGACATTTCAACTCAGTTGGATGCTTTTGTGTCCAGCCGAGTTTGCGTGTCTGGGTTTGTGGCGGGATCAACTGCCTGGCTGACCAGTACGGCGCATTGGTTCGGCACTGGTTCAGGCGCTTTAGACTAGCGCAATTCGACCGTGCTGCTAACTAAAGCTTCTATGATTATGCGATCCCCCGCGCGCTCTGCTCCCTTGAATTTGATGCGTTGCGTTGGCGGCGTGTTTACCGGTTTGACGCTGGCCCTTCTGGCGTCGCCAGCCGCCGCTCAGGATAGCGGCGCAACTGCACGCGAAGTGGTCCAGCCTTTACCCACCGCCGAAGTCCAGCGCCTCAACCGCGCATTGCGCCAACTTGCTAGAAGGCCGCGTGATCTCGGCGTTTTGGTCGAAGCGGGCAATGCGGCCATGGTGCTGGGCGATTACGACGCAGCAATCGGCTTTTTTGGACGTGCGCAGGATATTTCGCCAAACGAGCCAAGGGTTAAGATGGGCATGGCCGCGGTATTCTTGCGCTCCGATCGACCGATCGAGGCTTTGCGCTTGTTCAGCGAAGCGGAAGCTGCCGGAGCCTCGTCGCGCGATGTGCTGCCCGATCGTGGTCTGGCGTTCGACCTGGTAGGCAATAATGCGCGGGCACAAGAGACCTATCGCCGGGCGCTGGTGCTGAAAGATGATAATGAGGTGACCCGCCGCCTTGCCCTGAGCCAGGCGATAACGGGCGATAGCGATGGCTTCGAAGAGACGTTGCGGCCACTATTGGAGGAGCGCGATTTCGCTGCGTTCCGGACGCAGGCGTTTGGCCTCGCGATCTTGGGGCGACAAGATGAGGCCGCGGCCATTGCCGATGCGGTAATGCCGCGCGACCTCGCTGCGCGCATGACGCCTTTTCTCGCCTTTATGCCGCGTCTGACCAAGGCGCAGCAGGCTGCTGCCGCCAATCTTGGGATATTTCCAGCAGCTGCCGATGTCGGCCGCGATGACCCGCGCATCGCCCAATATGCAGCGCAGGGGAATGCGATTGCCCGAGCGGCTGATGATAGGCTTGCGCCGTCCGGCGAACCGCTGGGGCAGCCGAGTGGTGAACGCGGTTCAAGCGGTGGAGATGAGGACGCTAAGCCGACCGAACCCAAAGCCAGCGTCGCCGATGCTTTTGCTGAGTTTGGCGATGGCGCTCCACCGGCCGCGCCCGGCGGCGAAGGTGCGGTTGATCTCGCCGCAATTGAGATCCCGCGCGAGGATGAAACCCAGCCGGAGCCAGAGGTGCAAAAGCCAGCGCATCCGAGCCGGCAATGGGTGCAGGTCGCAACCGGCCGCGACCGCTCCGCGCTGCGATTTGATTGGCGCCGTTTCGCTCGTACCGCGCCCGATCAGCTGGGCGATCTGAGCCCGCATGTGGTGCGCTGGGGGGAGTCCAATCGCTTGCTTGCCGGGCCGCTCCCCAACGCTGGTGAGGCGCGCGCGATGGTCAATGCGCTGAGGGAGAAGGGGCTCGACAGCTTTACCTATACCAGCCCTGAAGGTCAGGAAATTCAAGAACTTAAATAGTTTTTTGGGTTACGAACAGCTTTCTGTGCACAGGCTTTGAACAGGCCAATCCGGTTCTCCCCAACCTCCCGACCCCGGCGCGTTGCCAAGCTACCCCTTGCCGATGCATGTCCAGTTTCGATGTTAAAGGGACGCATGCCATG
>JBCBDF010000101.1:6984-7563 GCA_038529875.1 Pseudomonadota bacterium
AGACCGCGCGAGAATGATTTCAGCGCCTCTGAAGACGCCGCACCGGTCGATATGCTCGCCGCTTTGTTCGAAGCGCGCGGCTGGCCGTTCGAGATCGTTTCCAATGACGAGCTGACCGGTGAAGTGCAGGGCAGCTGGACCAAATACCAGCTGCGCGCGATTTGGCGGGCGGAAGACAGCGTGCTGCAGTTTATCGCGCTTCCCGACATTCGCGTTAGTGCCGACAAGCGTGCCCAGGCGCATGAATTGCTGTGCCTGGTGAACGAGCAAATGTGGCTTGGCCATTTCGATATATGGTCCAACGGCGACATGCTGCTCTATCGCCACGGCGTAATGCTGGGCGATGACGGGATGCTCAGCCTGATGCAGGCGCAGTCGATGGTCGAAACGGCGATTGACGATTGCGACCGTTTCTATCCTGCCTTCCAGTTCGTGTTGTGGGGCGACAAGAGTCCGCGCGCTGCGCTCGATAGTGCGCTTGTCGATGCCGCCGGGGAAGCCTAACTCTCGCTCCACCTGAGGATCGAGGATTCGAGCGGACATGCAAAAGCTCCTGATATTCGGATGCGGTAATATGGC